>DASZCB010000225.1:0-4754 GCA_035943575.1 Rhodanobacter sp.
CTGGATACCCCCGGCCATGCTGCGTTCACCTCGATGCGCGCCCGTGGCGCGCAGTCGACCGACATCGTGATCCTGGTGGTGGCGGCCGACGACGGCGTGATGCCACAGACCGTGGAAGCGGTGAAGCACGCGCGCGCCGCCAAGGTGCCGCTGATCGTCGCAGTCAACAAGATGGACAAGGACGGCGCCAACCCGGACAACGTGAAGCAGGGGCTGGTGCAGTACGAAGTGGTGCCGGAAGACTGGGGCGGCGACGTGCAGTTCGTGCCGGTATCGGCCAAGACCGGCGCCGGCGTCGAGGATCTGCTCGATGCGATCTCGGTGCAGGCCGAAATGATGGAACTCAAGGCCGTGGCCGATGGCCGCGCCTCCGGCGTGGTGATCGAATCCAGCCTGGATCGCGGTCGCGGTCCGGTGGCCACCGTGCTGGTGCAGCAAGGCACTCTGAAGAAGGGCGATTTCATCGTCTGCGGCATCGAATACGGCCGCATGCGCGCGCTGATCGACGAAACCGGCAAGCAGGTGCTGGAAGCCGGTCCGTCGATTCCGGTGCAGGTACTCGGCCTCTCCGGCGTGCCGGAAACCGGCGACGACTTCGTCTGCGTCGAGGATGAGCGGCTGGCCCGCGAGGTGGCGCAGGAGCGTGAGCTCAAGCGTCGCGAAACACGCATGGTCAGCAAGAGCAACCGTTTGGAGGACATCATCGCGAAGATGGGTCAGGGCGTGGAGCAGCAGACGCTCAACATCCTGGTCAAGGGCGATGTGCAGGGTTCGGTCGAGGCATTGCGCGAGTCGCTGACCCAGATCGGCAACGAGCGGGTCAGGGTCAACGTGGTCTCGTCCGGCGTCGGCGGCATCAACGAATCCGACGCCACTCTGGCGGCGGCCTCGAAGGCACTGATCATCGGCTTCAACGTGCGCGCGGATGCGTCGGCGCGCAAGGTGATCGAGACGGCCGGACTGGATGTGCGCTACTTCTCGATCATCTATGACGTGATCGATCAGGTGACCCAGGCAGCCACCGGCCTGCTCGGCATGGAAGTGCGTGAGGACATCATCGGCACCGCCCAGGTTCGCGACGTGTTCCGCAGCTCCAAGTTCGGCGCCGTGGCCGGTTGTATGGTCATCGAAGGCTCCGTCAAGCGCAGCAAGCCGATCCGTGTGCTGCGCGACAACGTGGTGATCTTCGAGGGCGAGCTGGAATCGCTGCGTCGCTTCAAGGAACTGGTCGACGAAGTGCGCAACGGCATGGAGTGCGGCATCGCGGTCAAGCAGTACAACGACGTCAAGCCAGGCGACCAGATCGAGTGCTTCGAACGCACCGAAGTGGCGCGCACGCTTTGACCTGGAGTCCCTCTCCCACTGGGAGAGGGACTGGGTGAGGGTTCACGGCCTGCATGAGTTCGTGCAGGTTTCCGAACTCTTGTCCGCCCTTTATTCGCGCCAACTTTGGCGCTAACCCCCTGACGGGGGCCGGCTTCACCGTTCCGCAAACGCTCCAGGCGTTTGCAGGTCGGGGCATCTGCTCCCGACGGGAGCAGGAATTTAGTGTTCGGAGTTTCTTATGCCATCCCGTGATTTCAAACGTACCGACCGCATCGGTGCCGAACTGCGCCGTGAGCTGGGCTTGCTGGTGCATGCGGCCGTGCGCGACCACGGCCTGCCGTCGGTCAGCGTGTCGGATGTGGAAATTACCCGCGATCTGGATTGGGCCACGGTGTGGGTCACCGCGCTGATGCCCGAGCAGGGCTTGCCCACGGTGAAGGCGTTGAACGAGATGGGTCATGAAATCCGCCATTCGCTGGCGCACAGCGGCATGCGCATGCGCCGGGTACCGGAGCTGAAGTTCAAGTACGACGATTCGGTCGACAAGGGCGAGCGCATCGAATCGCTGCTGCGCGAACAGGCCCGCGACCTGACGCCGCCCGCTGGCGACAAGCAGGATTGAACCGCAACATTGGGTGCTGTTGAACCGATGAGTCGCCGCCTGCCGCGTATCCAGCACCGTCAGCTGCACGGCATCGTGCTGCTCGACAAGCCGCTAGGCCTGAGCTCCAACCAGGCGTTGCAAGCCGTGCGCCGGTTGCTGCGTGCGGCCAAGGGCGGCCATACCGGCGCGCTTGACCCGCTGGCCACCGGCCTGCTGCCGTTGTGCTTCGGTGAGGCGACCAAGCTCGCTGGCAGCCTGCTCGGCGCACGCAAGGCGTATATCGCCGAGTGCCGGCTCGGCATCACCACTGACACCGCCGACAGCGAAGGCGAAATCGTGCAGCAACGTGCGGTGCCGGAACTGGATGAAGCCACCATCGAAGCAGCGCTGGCCAAGCTGCGCGGGCATATCCTGCAGGTGCCGCCGATGTACTCGGCACTCAAGCAGGACGGCGAACGGCTGTATGCAAAGGCGCGCCGCGGCGAAACCGTCGAGGTGCCGCCGCGCGAGGTGGACGTGCATCGGCTCGATCTGCTGGCGCGCGATGGGGACACCTTGCAGTTGCTGGTGGAGTGCGGCTCTGGCACCTATGTGCGCTCACTGGCGGTGGATCTGGGCGAGGATCTGGGCTGCGGCGCGCATCTGACCGCGCTGCGCCGGATCTGGGTCGAACCGTTCCGTGAGCCGCACATGGTGACGCTGGAAGAGCTGCAGCAGGCAGCGGAACAGGGCGACGAGGCCCTGCTGGCGTGGCTGCTACCAGTGGCGGCGGGACTATCCGGGCTGCCCACCGTGCAACTCGATGAATCGCAGAGCATGGCCATTTCGCGTGGCCAGCCGATCCAGCTGAACCCGTCACCTCCGGCGGGCCGCTGCGCGGCCTTTGCCAGCGATGGCGCGCTGTTGGCGTTGCTCGAACTCGATGTCGAAGGACATACGCGCATCCTGCGTGGCTTCAACCTGCCGCCCGACTGAAGAAATTGCGCGGAAAACCCGCTGCGCACTTGTTGTAACACCACTCCCATCAGTAGAATAGACAAGTTATTTCAACGCTTTCATTCATCTAGGCGAAGCTTGCGCTTGCGTCATCGCGATGATGCAAGCGCAAGCTTCGCATCGCCTTTCAAGGAAACGTATACCCATGTCTCTTAACGCAGAACAGACCGGCAAGATCATTGCTGATTTCGGCCGCGTGCCGAACGACACCGGTTCAACCGAAGTCCAGGTGGCCCTGCTGTCCGCCCGTATCGACCACCTCACCGGCCACTTCAAGGAACACAAGCAGGATCACCATTCCCGCCGTGGTCTGCTGAAGCTGGTCAACCAGCGCAAGCGCCTGCTCAGCTATCTGAAAGATCGCGATCTTGCGCGCTACCAGACCCTGATTGAACGCCTCGGCCTGCGCCGTTAATCCACCGGACGAGGAGTAGAACAAAGTGGCAAAAGTAACCAAGTCATTCCAGTACGGTAGTCACGAAGTCACGCTGGAGACGGGCGAAATTGCCCGCCAGGCGTCCGGTGCGGTCATGGCCAGCATGGGCGGCACCGTGGTGCTGGTCACCGCGGTGGCAGCGACCAAGCAGAAGGAAGGGCAGGACTTCTTCCCGCTCACCGTCGACTATGTGGAAAAGTTCTACTCCGCCGGCCGCATCCCGGGCGGCTTCTTCAAGCGCGAAGGTCGTCCGACCGAGAAGGAGACGCTGACCTCGCGTCTGATCGATCGTCCGGTGCGTCCGTTGTTCCCCGAAGATTTCAAGAACGAAGTGCAGGTCATCGCGCAGGTCGTCTCGCTGAATCCGGAAGTTGACGGCGACATCGTTGCCTTGCTGGGCGCCTCCGCGGCGCTGAGCCTGGCTGGCATCCCGTTCAAGGGTCCGATCGGCGCTGCCCGTGTCGGTTATGCCAACGGCCAGTACCTGCTGAACCCGTCGCACACCGAACTGAAAACCTCCGAGCTGGACCTGGTCGTTGCCGGTACCGCCGGTGCAGTGCTGATGGTGGAATCCGAAGCCAAGCTGCTGTCCGAGGACGTGATGCTCGGCGCCGTCATGTTCGGTCACCAGCAGATGCAGACCGCGATCCGTGCGATCGCCGAGCTGGCTGCCGAAGCCGCCAAGCCGTCGTGGGACTGGCAGGCGCCGGCCCGCAACGAGTCGCTGGTCGCCGCCATCAAGGGCGCCGTCGGCAGCAAGCTGGAAGAAGCCTTCCAGGTGCGCGACAAGCTGCAGCGCCGTGACGCTATTTCCGCGATCAAGGCCGATGTGCTGGGTGAGCTGAAGGCGCAAGCCGAAGCGAACGGCTGGGTATCCGGCGAGCTGTCGAAGGAATTCGGCGAGCTCGAATACCACACCATGCGCGACAGCGTGCTGAAGACCAAGGTGCGCATCGACGGCCGTCAGCTCGACGACGTGCGTGCGATCACGGTACGCGTCGGCGTGCTGCCGCGCACCCACGGTTCGGCGCTGTTCACCCGCGGCGAGACGCAGGCACTGGTCGTCGTCACGCTGGGCACTACGCGCGATGCGCAGATCATCGATGCGCCGGAAGGCGAGTCGAAGGATCCGTTCCTGTTCCACTACAACTTCCCGCCGTTCTCGGTGGGCGAGGCCGGCCGCTTCGGCGCGCCGAAGCGTCGCGAGATCGGTCACGGCCGTCTCGCCAAACGTGGCGTGCAGGCAGTCAAGCCGACCATCGTGGAATTCCCGTACGTGGTGCGCGTGGTCTCGGAAATCACCGAGTCCAACGGTTCCTCGTCGATGGCTTCTGTCTGCGGTTCCTCGCTGGCGATGATGGATGCCGGTGTGCCGCTGAAGGCGCCGGTGGC
>DASZCB010000226.1:0-1807 GCA_035943575.1 Rhodanobacter sp.
CTGTGGCGCGGCGGCGACCAACTTATCTATCGCCAGCCGCTCTCAGTGCTTTGCGCAGTGTACGCAACAACACCAGGTTGGTGACCGGCTTGTCGATCACGTAGAGCTGCTCCAGCGACGGCAGTTCGTGCAGGTCAAGCGGTGTGCCGGGACGCGCCAGCAGGATCACGGCACTGCGGTAGCCATGCTCGATCAGCGCGGCCAGCGTGCGCACGCCGGTGAACAGGTTCATGTCCGCATCCAGCACCACCAGATCTGGCAGACCACCGGCCTCGATCCATTGCAGCGCGGCGGTGCCGCTCTGGCTGGCATGCGCTTGATAGCCGTAGGCATCGAGGGTATCGGCCAGCAGGGAAAGCTGACCGGCCTCTTCCACCACCACCAGCACGCGCTCGGCGGCGCCCTCCAGGCTTTCCCGCCCATCTGCCTGCTCGCCAGCGGTGGCCGGTTTATCCAGCGGGAAATACAGATCGAAGCGGGTGCCACGACCCGGTGCGCTGTCCACTCGCATCACGCCGCCATGGCTGCTGACAATCCGCTGGCACGACAGCAGGCCGAGTCCGGTGCCGGCCTCCTTGGTGGTGAAGAACGGCTCGAACAAATGCTCCAGAACCTCCCTGTCCATGCCAGGGCCGTTGTCGACCACGCTGATGCACAGGTAGTGGCCCAGTCGCGGCGGCTCTTCCGGCAAGAAGAAATCCTGCGCCAGCTGGGTCTGCGCGGCCTCCACCCGCAGGCTGCCGCCATCAGGCATCGCCTGGATCGCGTTCAGGCACAGGTTGAGCAGACATTGCTGCAGTTCGGTGTGGTTGCCCTCGAACGACAGCTCCGGATCATCGATCACCAGTTCCATCACGACCGCACGCGGCACGCTGCCCTGCATCAACAGGTCGAACGCACTGAACAACGCACCGAGCCGCACCTGCTCCGCGCGCCGCGCGCCGCTCGCGAACGACAGCATCGAATGCACCATGTCGAGGCCGCGCTTGCCGCAATCGCGCACCAGCTTACCCAGTCGCGCCAGCCGTGGATCGTCCTGGTAATCCTGCAGGCTGTCGCCGGCCATCAGCAAGGGTTGCAGGATGTTGCGCAAGTCGTGGCTGAGGCCGCCGGCGAGCATCGCCAGGCTCTCGAAACGCTGCGCACGGATCAGCTCCGCCTCGGCGCGTCGGCTGGCCCGCCGCTCCGCCACCTCGGCCAGTGCACGACGCACCGCGCTGGCCAGCCGCGCCGGATTCTGTTTGAGGATGTAATCGGTGGCCCCGTTGCGCAACGCCTCGATCGCAGCCTCTTCACCGAGCGCAGCGGAGACGAAGATGAAAGGCAGATCCTCATCGCGCTTGCGCAGCAACTCGAGCGCTTGCTGGCCGGAGAAGCCGGGCATGCTGAGATCGGACAGCACGATGTGCGGCTTGAACTCGTTGAGCGCAGCGACGAAGCGCGCCTCGTCGTCGACCAGCCGCACCTCGTATACGATGCCGTCGCTGTCAAGCTCGGCCAACACCAGCTCGGCATCGAGCTGGCTGTCCTCGACCTGCAGCACGCGAATAGTCGGTCTGGCCTGAAGCTGCCGGTTTGGCATGAATAATCTCCGCGACTACCTTTGCGTTTCCCCTGGTGCCGACGCGTCTTCCACGAAACGCCTCAGACCACCGCATCCTTTCGCCACTACTACCCGATCAGTCCTGCCCGATCAATCTTGCTCCGGCGCATGGTTGAGCACCGCCCAGAACTGTCCCAGTGTGCGCACCGCCTCGAAAAACTGATCCACGTCGACCGGCTTGATCACATAGGCATTGGCACCGAG
>DASZCB010000227.1:0-2376 GCA_035943575.1 Rhodanobacter sp.
CGATCTCCGGCGGAATCGGCCAGCGCAGGTCGGGCCGGCGCAGAATCACGCCGGTCACGCGTCGGCCGATCAGATACGGCGCGATGCCGCGGCGGGTGGTTTCGACTTCGGGCAGCTCAGGCACGGTCGATCCCGTGGTTCAATGGAGTTCGGTGGTCTGGATGGCTGGCGATCGGGGCACGTAACGCGCCGATACCAGCGCAACCCGCTGGCCGACGCGTACGTAGTGTTGAGGGCCGGTGACCGATGTTTCGCCGAACTCCAGCGTTTGGCCGTCCAGATCGAGCACGGCCTTCGGCGGTGCCAGGCCGATTTTCGCGGGATCGAAATCGCTGGCCGGTCGCCAGCTGAGCACGTGCGCCGCGGCGGTGTCGGCCAGATCACTGAGCCGTGCATCAATGGCCCGCGTCGGGATGCCGTCGGCATGCCACCAGTGGCCGGCGCGCTTTTCATAGTGCATGGCCGAAGCTCCGGGCAGACTCAGCGTGATGTGCGTGATGCTGGACGGATCGATCGACGTGAGCGTGCCGGGATCGTCGCGCGCATCGCGCCGCAGCTGCCAGCCGGCCAGCACCAGCAACGCCAGCACGGCGAGCAGCAGGATCAGGCGCTGGCGGGTGGCGCGTTTCATGGTTTCAGTGCCGCCGCCGGCGCCACACGATCAGGCCGCCTATCAGCAGCAGCAATAGCGGCAGCGCGATCAGGAAACCGAAACTCACTGTGTTCAACTCGGTCTGTGAAATCCGGAGCAGCCGGTCCGGTGCGCCGCGAGGTGGCAGGTCGACCAGTTTGTCGTCGCCGAGCAGCCAGTCGAACACGCGCTCGCCGAGCGCGCGATTGCCGCCGTTGCCGAGGAAAGTATTGGAGAGAAAATCGCCGTCGCCAATCACCACCGCGCGCTGCTCGCTCTTGTCCGGGCTCGGCGACAGTCGGCTCAGCGCAAAGCCGAAGTCCAGCGGGCCTTTCAGTTCGCCTGCGGCAGCATCGTAATGTATGGTCGAGCTGCCGTCGTTGCTGATGGGTTTGAACTCGGTCCAGCTCTGTGCGCTCGAGCGCAGGAACGGCACCACCGCCCAGTCGGTCTGGTTTACCCGTGCCAGCGCCGAGACCTGCGGAAACAGCGTGGTGAGTGTGAAGCCGCGGGTGATCGCCTGGATCGGATAGTCGCCCAGTGCAATCAGGCGAGGGTCCTGCAAACCGAGCGCGGTGCCACTGCCATCCACCAGCACGCCAGGCAACACGCGTACGCCGAGCGCATCGGCTAGCGGCTTGGTGCCCAGGTCGTCGTTGCCCGGTTCGTTGAGCCACAGCAGGTTGCCGCCGTTGTCGACATAATCGGTCAGTGCCTTTGCGGCGCCGGGTGAAAGCGCAGCCGAAGGACTGGCCAGCACGACCAGATCGGTGTGCTGCGGCACCGTGCTGACCTGTGCGAAGTTCAGCGGCACCGCGCGCATGCCGCGTTGCTCCAGCTGCATCATGAAGGTGCCGAGGTCGGCATTCCCCTTGCCATCCGCGCGGCGTTCGCCATCGCCGGTGACAAACGCCACGATGCGCTCGCCACCACGCGCGAGGCGTTCCAGCGCATTGGTCATGCTGCGCTCGGACAATTCGTCCAGCCGCTGCTCGCGATCCTTGTAGTGCACGATCAGCGCGCCATCGACGGTGATGCGCAGCTCGCGCATCTTCGCCGGATCCTGCTGGGGGTCGACGAAGCGCAGGTTGAGGTCCGGTTTCAGCCGAGTGTAGCGCTGCACGAAGCCGGCCACGGTCTGGCGCAGGCGGCCCTGCGGGTTGGCGTAGCTGACGATCTCGACCGGTCCGCCGAGCTTGTCCAGCACTGCGCGCGTTTCCGGCGAAAGGCTGACTCGGCCGCTGGCCGTCCAGTCCGCGACGTGGTCATGGCGGCTGGAAAGATAGCCGATGGCACCGGCACCAAGCAGCAGGGCCAGCGCGAACAACCAGCCGTCCAGACGTCTGAATACGGCGCCCATCAGTTGCGCTCCCGCTCAGTGGCCAGCCGGCGTATCGCCAGCGCCAGCGCCAGCCCGATCAGCAGCACGAACCACAGCAGATCGGAACTGGCGACCAGGCCGCGCAGCAGCGTTTCCAGATGCGTGCTCAGCGCCAGCCAGTTGATCACGCCGTTGTCGATGCCGGCGATCTGCGCGCCGAGGTTCACGATCCACAGTGCCAGCACCAGCATCATGCTGGCGGCGGCAGCGATCGCCGGGTGCGAGGCGAATGTCGAGCAGGCGACGCCCACGGCGGCCAGCGCGGCCAGCATCAACGCCATACCGAGCACCGCCGCAGCCAGCTTGCCCCAATCCAGATGAGTGGCATGGGCCAGACTGAGCGGCATCGCCAGGGTGAGCGCCA
>DASZCB010000228.1:0-4634 GCA_035943575.1 Rhodanobacter sp.
TTCGAGCAGCTGATCGAGGCAGTGAAGTACAACTCGCTGGGCAGATTAGCTACGCGTTGTATGACATCGGCGGCGAATACCGCCGCACTAGATAATCCATCCGCTTGAACCCTCTCCCCGATAGGGAGAGGGCAGGGTGAGGGGCGCGCGCTCGCGACACGCCCCTCTACAGCGAACTACTTCGAGATCAGCAGCAGCACAGACTGCCCGCACTGGCTGTAATTGGTGCCCGCGCCACCGATTAAAGCTTCGTTGCCTGGCGTGACGAAGGTGTTGGGGCCATCGTTCCAGTTGCAGGTGTCGGTCACGCGATACCAGCTGGTGCCGGTGGGAGGCGCTGGCAAGGTGAAATTGACGCTGCCCGACCAGCCGTTATAGGCGATGTACATCGAGTTCGAGTCGCCCAAGGAAGAGCCATTGACGGTATAGGCGAGCGCGTAATTGCTGGTGTTGTTCCAGTAGCTGCTGGTGGCGACCGCGCCGCTCGGCTGGTACCAGACGACCTGGCTGGAGGTGTACCAGGTTGCCGGGCGCAGCGCCGGATGTGCCTTGCGGAAGGCGATGAGCCGCTGGGCGAAGTTGTAGAAGTTCGACTGGTCGGTGCTCCAGCTGTAGTTGAGCCAGTTGGCGGTCGAGTCGAGGTTGTACGCGTTGTTGTTGCATTGAAGCGAGCGCAGGTATTCGTCGCCACCCTGCATCAGCGGTGTGCCGGCCGACAGCATTTCGAAGGCCATGCCGGTGCGTGCTGCGCGGCGCTGGTCAAAGGCCGTTCCCGTACCGACCGACATGCCCTGGTCCCAGCTGTAGTTGGTGCTGGTGCCGCCGTCGGACGGGCCGTAGGGCCAGGCCTGGCTGTTGCTGGAGCCATTGCAGGCATAGACGTCCTTCAGCGTCAGGCCGTCATGCACGTCGATGAAGTTGGTGGAGTTCCACGGCGAACGGCCGCTGGCCTGGAACAGGTTGGAGGAGCCGGAGAAGTCATTCGCATCCTGGGTGATGTAGATCGTCATGTTGCCAAGCTCGTTCTGCGCCTGGCGCATGCTGTCGCGGAAGGCACCGTTCCATTCGGACCAGCCTTTCGGAAACCCGCCCAGCTGATACGAATTACCGCCGATCGCCCAGGGTTCGGCAAACAGATCCAGCCCGCTGCCACCCGTTGCCGGGCGCGCGGTGAACTCGTTGAGGATGCGGTTGATCGCGACGTTCGAATCGGCGGCGTCGAAGTTGTATCCGCCGTTCGGGCAGTTCGGCGCGGCGGATTCGTAGCTGCCATTCAGGCAGCTGTTGCCCAGCACCGAGGCGAGGTCGAAACGGAAACCGTCGACACCCATGGTGTTGGTCCAGTAGGCGAGCGAATCGACGATCAGGTTCTGCGCCACGGGGCTGTAGGTGTTGTAGTTGGCGCCGACGCCGGTGTTGTCGTAGTAGTACTGGTTGCCCGAGGTGAGTTCGTAATAAGTAGTGTTGTCCAGGCCGCGCCAGGAATAGATCGTCGCGGTGGTGGGGTCGTTGCTGGTCCAGGTGCCACCTTCGCCGGTGTGGTTGTAGACCACGTCCATGTAGACCTTGATGCCGGCGTTGTGGAACGCCTGCACCATCGCCTGGAACTCGGCGGTCGGGCCACCCGCTGCCTTGTTGTACGCATAGTGGCGGTCCGGCGCGAAGTAGTCTTCGGTCATGTAGCCCCAGTAATTCTGGTTCGCATCCGAATTCGGCACCACGTCGTTCGCATCGTTCTGCGTTTCCTGCACGGGCAGAAACTCCACCGCGGTGACGCCGAGGCTGGCCAGGTGGCTGGCCTTGAGTCCGGCACCGTAATAAGTGCCCTGGTACTGCGTGGGAATGCTCGGGTCCTGCTTGGTCAGGCCACGCACATTCACCTCGTAGATCACATCGTCCTTCTGCGCACGTGTCGGCTTGGTGCCGGTGCCTTGCCCGCTGGCCGACAGCACGATCCCCTTCGGTGCGTAGGTGCCGCTGTCGATGGTCCGGTAACTGGTACCCGACGCAAAAACATTGCCATTCTGGTTCGATGCATTGAGCGGATCCTGGCTCATTTCCTGCGCATAGGGATCCAGCAGCAGCTTGTTCGGATTGAAGCGGTTGCCGTTGGCGTCGACATCCGAAATGAAGCCTGCCGCAGAACCTTTCCCCCAGCTCGCGTTATACGGCCAGTTCGGGCCCCAGGCGCGATAGCCGTAATAGACCGCGCCGGTAATGCCGGCGGCCTGGATCGAAGAAACCGGCACCGTCACCGCCCAGACACCGCTGCCTGCCGAACTCAGCACATAGGTCGCGGAATCCTGCACGCCGTAACCGCTCGCATACAGGTAGACCACCATGCGGGTGGCCTGGGAGGAATAAACACGGAAGGTAATGCTGGTCTTCTGGGCGTTGTAGCTCGCGCCGAGGCTCATGCTGTTGATGGCTGCATGGGCAGGCATGATCGGGGCGACGGTGAGGCTGGCGATGGCCAGCAACACGGCGAGGATCTTTGGACATTTCATTCGGGCCTGCCTCCATCCTGTTTCGTTGATGATCAGGTGCAACAGAGCGACATAACGAGTGCAATTCCTGGAACGGTCAGGTGTGGCCTGACGACCTGCGGTTGCCGCGGTGATGTTCGAAGCCGACATGCATGGCATGTCGTTGAGCGCGATAGGTGATGTGGCAGCCCCTGCATCACATGGTAGGTAGCATCGCAATGCAGCAACCAGCGGCTGCATACGTATTCATTGAAATGCGATGCACGTATTCGTGTTGCTGCACCGCGCTGCATGCGTCGGCGGGTGGCATTACGGAGTGAGTCCCCTAAGTCCTTTGCAAAAGGCCGCTTGTGGCGGTTTTGTTGGACGATGGAATCGTGTGCCTTTGTCGCAGTGCACCTCGCCCCCCGATCATTCTTGCGGCAAGATGGCCAGACTTCAGGGGGAAGTACATGGACGCATTGCATGAGGGAGAGCCGGATCGGAAGGTCGCCGGCTTCTGGCGCCGCCTTGGCGCCTTCGCGATCGACGTGATCCTGCTCGGCATCGCCGGCATGATCCTGGGTGCAATGTTTTTCGACCCATTCGCGCGCATGGGGGCTTATGCGCGGCTGATCGGCTTTGCGGTCGCGCTGGCTTATTTCGGACTCTGCAACAGCCGCATCGGGGGCGGGCAGACGCCTGGCAAACGCTGGCTGGGTGTGCGTGTCGTCGATGCCCACGACCAGTTGCTGTCATTGCCGCGCTCGCTGCTGCGCTACGCAGTGCTGGGCATTCCGTTCTTCGTCAATGGTCTGCCGGTTGATCCGACGCTGGCAATGTCGACCCCGCTGGGTTACCTGCTCGCCCTCGTCGTATTCGGTGGCATCTTCGCCATCGTCTATCTCTATATCTTCAATCGCCGCACGCGGCAGTCCCTGCACGATCTCGTAGTGGGCTCCTACGTGGAGCGTTTCGATGGTGCGGCGCGACCCGTGTCATTTCCCGTCATGTGGCGTGGGCATATCGCCGTGGCGGCTCTGCTCGCTGCCATCGCCTTGAGCGCGCCAGTGATAGCGAGTCGATTCGCGCAGACCCAGACTTTCGCGGGCATCCTGCCGCTGTACCAGACGTTGTCTACCCAACCCCACGTGATGACGGCGCAAGTCGTGCGCGGGTGGTCGTCCTTCAATGGCGGCAAAGCCACGCATTCCCTGCAGTCATCGCTGCGGCTGGACGCTCCCATGACCGAAGACGGCGACATGGCCAAGCGCATCGCACAGCTGATGGCGAAAGCCGATCCGAATATCGCCGACGAGGATGTCGTCGTGGTGACTCTGGTCTACGGCTACGACATGGGCATCGCTTCGGGGTGGAGGAAGCATGGGTATTCGTTTAGGCCGGGGGAGCTGCAGTAAGTCAGTCATCTCTCGGCGAGGTGAAGTCCAGCCATGGTCCAACGCGGCAAGAGCCAGGAAGAGTCGATGTACTACAGCGTGTTCGATCAATGCCGCAAGAAGCACGACGGTTCGCTGCCGCTGATCGGCGTCAACACCTTCCTGCCGAAAGACCACGGCGGCGAGATCGCCACCGAGATCGAGCTGATCCGCTCGACCGAAGAAGAGAAGGGCCAGCAGATCGCCAACGTGAAGCGCTATGGCGAGGCGCGCAATGCGCTGGCCTCAGACAGCCTCAAGGTGCTGCAGGTGACGGCGCGCGATCGGCGCAATGTGCTCGAGCAGTTGATCGAGGCGGTGAAGTACAACTCGCTGGGGCAGATCTCGCACGCGTTGTATGACGTGGGTGGGGAGTATCGGCGGAATATGTGAATGGGTGCTTCTCAGAGAGTGAGTCGATTTACTTCATTAATCTTTAAGGCAATTTCGTGGAAGAAATCTCAGGGGAGTGGGCAGCCTGTGGTGGAAGTTAAGTCAATTGCGCATCCCGCGGATCAGGCGATCTTGAGCTACCTCTGTGATAAGGATCCATCTAATTCTCTGCTGATTTCGGGTAAGTGGGGTGCAGGTAAAACCCATTACCTGACGGTAAGAAAAGAGCAATTTTCAGCAGGGGCGAAGAAGAAATTCATTCTTATTTCTGTTGCCGGATTGGCTACAAGAGAAGAGCTAGATCAAGCTCTTTTTATGGCGTCTGCACCGTGGTTGTTCG
>DASZCB010000229.1:0-3606 GCA_035943575.1 Rhodanobacter sp.
AGCACGGGCCAGATCGTTCCAGTCGAAAGACTGGCCGACGTCGAGCACTTCGCGTTCGCTGTAACCCAGCTTCTTCGCCTGCGCACGCAACGCGTCGGCCGCTTCCAGCACCAGCAACTGCTCGCCGGCGAGCAGGTATGCCGGCTGCAGGCTGTCCGCCGCCAGCGCCTTCTGCCATTGGCCGGGACTGAGCGGCATCAGTGCGTGCTGGAGGCCGTCGCAGGTGTGGCCAGTTGATGCTTGCTGGCAGCCTGCAGACGGAACAGGATCGCCTGCACCATGTCGTCGTTGAGGCTGCGCTCGATCTCCTGCACCTGCGACGCATTGCCGACGGTGTTGGTGGCGTCGTAGCTGTATTCGCGCTGCATATCGATGCGCTGTTGGGGCACGAGCAAGGTGCCGTTCGCATCGGACACCTCGAACTGCACCTGGTAGTGCACGGCGTACTCGGTGATGCGCACATAACCGCCGGCACTCAGCGTATCAGTGCTGAACGCCGCCACCGGCACGCGCAACTCGGCGACGCTGGCGCCGCTGTTGTCCTCGACGGTGACGCCGGAAGTCTCCAGCGCACGTGCCAGATGACGCTGAAACTCGCCACCACCGCTGACGGTGAGATGGATGCGCTGCATCGAAGGCGGCAACGTCGCGTTCTCGCGCAGATGAAAACCGCAGGCGCCCAGCGCGAACGCGGCGACCAGCAGCAATGAGGCTTGGAAGAGGCGACCTGCTTTCATGAAGCTCATGGATTTCATCCTGCGACGATGTTGACGATCTTGCCGGGAACCACGATGACCTTGCGTATGGTCATGTCTTGCAGGAAGTGCAGCACCTGCGGCTGCGCACGGGCCAGTGCCTCGGCCTCTTCCTTCGAGGCATTGGCAGCCAGCTCGATGGTAGCGCGCAACTTGCCATTGATCTGCACTGCCAGGGTAACGCTGTCGCGCAGCAGCGCGGCCGAGTCGGCCTGCGGCCATGGCTGATCCTCCAGCACGGTCTGCGGGTGGCCGAGTACCTGCCACAACGCATGACTGATGTGCGGCACCACCGGATTGAGCAGCAGTACCATCGCTTCCAGCGCCTCGTGGCGCACTGCGCGACCCTGCTCGCCCTGGTCGCTGAACTTGCCCAGCGCGTTGAGGAATTCCATCAGCGCGGCAATTGCGGTGTTGAATGCGTGGCGCCGACCGAAATCGTCGCTGACCTTCTGGATCGTCTCGTGCAGCTGGCGGCGCAAGGTCTTCTGGCCCGCATCCAGCGCCGACGGATCGGTGACCGGATGATCGGGATTCGCCGCGTGCGTGGCCACTTCGCGCCACAACCGCTTGAGGAAGCGCGCCATGCCTTCGACGCCGGCCTCGCTCCATTCCAGCGACTGCTCCGGCGGCGCAGCGAACATCGAGAACAGGCGCACCGTATCGGCGCCGTACTTGTTCACCATGGTCTGCGGATCGATGCCGTTGTTCTTCGACTTGGACATCTTCTCGGTGCCGCCGATCTGCACACTCTGGCCGTCCGCCTTGAGCGTCGCGCCGATCACGCGTGCCTTGTCGTCACGCTGGATCTCGACCGCGGCGGGATTGATCCAGTCCTTCGAGCCGTCGGCGTTGTCGCGATAGAACGTCTCGGCGATCACCATGCCCTGGCACAGCAGGTTCTGCGCCGGCTCGTCCGAATGCACCATGCCCGCGTCGCGCAGCAGCTTGTGATAGAAGCGGAAATACAGCAGGTGCATGATCGCGTGTTCGATGCCGCCGACGTACTGGTCGACCGGCAGCCAGTAGTTCGCGCGCTCGTCGACCTGCGCGTTCGCGCCGGGACTGGTGTAGCGCGCGTAGTACCAGCTCGACTCCATGAAGGTATCGAAGGTATCGGTCTCGCGCTCGGCCGGGCCGCCGCACTGCGGGCAGGTGGTCTTGCGCCATTCCGGATCGGCCTTGATCGGCGACTGCACGCCGCTGAATGCCACGTCCTCGGGCAGCACCACCGGCAGTTGGTCTTCCGGCACCGGCACTGCTTCGCACTTCGGGCAGTAGATCACCGGGATCGGGCAGCCCCAGTAACGCTGGCGGCTGACGCCCCAGTCGCGCAGGCGCCAGTTGACCCGGCGCGAACCGCTGCCGTCGCGCTCGAAGCGCGTCGCCAGTGCGTCAAGCGCCTGGCTGAAATCCATGCCGTCGTATTCACCGGAGTTGACCAGCACGCCGCGCGGCGTCCACGCGGCGTCCTCGAGAATGCGCCGCTCGAATGCCTCGACCACGCGCAGCGGCGCCGAGATATCCTGCGCGTTGCTGTCGCGCCCACGCAGGGCGGCGCGCATCGGATCGATGCCGACACCTTGCGACAAGTCATGCTCGATCTCGTTCAATGCATCGATCACCGACGGATCGACGATCACCATCTTGATCGGCAGGCTGTATTTCTGCGCGAACTCCCAGTCGCGCTGGTCGTGCGCCGGCACCGCCATCACCGCGCCGGTGCCATAGCCCATCAGCACAAAGTTGGCGACCCATACCGGGATCGGCTCGCCGCTGACCGGATGGATCGCGCGCAGGCCGGTGTCCATGCCGCGCTTGTCCTGGGTTTCAAGCTCCGCTTCGGAGACGCCGCCGTGTCTCAGTTCGGCAATGAAGGCGGCAAGTTTTTCGCTGCCCTGCGCGGCCTGCAGTGCCAGCGGATGCTCGGCGGCAATCGACAGGAAGGTGACGCCCATCAGCGTATCGGGCCGGGTGGTGAACACGCCCAGCGGTTCGCTCTCACCCGCTACCGCGAACTGGATTTCCAGCCCTTCGCTGCGCCCCAGCCAGTTGCGCTGCATGGTTTTCACCGCGTCGGGCCAGCCCGGCAGCGTGTCCAGGCCGTCCAGCAGTTCCTGCGCGTAGTCGGTGATCTTCAGGAACCACTGCGGAATCTCACGCTTCTCCACGATGGCGCCGGAGCGCCAACCGCGGCCATCGACGACCTGCTCGTTGGCCAGCACGGTCTGGTCGATCGGGTCCCAGTTCACCACCGCGTTCTTGCGGTACGCCATGCCCTTCTTCAGCAGGCGGGTGAACATCAGCTGTTCCCAGCGGTAATAGTCCGGTTTGCAGGTGGCGAATTCGCGGGTCCAGTCGATCGCATAGCCCAGCGACTTCAGCTGGCTGCGCATGTGGTCGATGTTCGCGTAGGTCCACTTCGCCGGCGCGGTGTGGTTCTTGATCGCGGCATTCTCGGCGGGCAGGCCGAACGCGTCCCAGCCCATCGGATGCAGCACGTTGAAACCCTTGGCGCGCATGAACCGCGCCAGCACGTCGCCCAGCGTGTAGTTGCGGACGTGGCCGATATGAATGCGCCCGGACGGATAGGGGAACATCTCCAGCACGTAATATTTCGGCCTGACGTCGTCGTTCTTCGAGGCGAAGATCGCCTTGTCGTCCCACTGGCGCTGCCAGCGCGGCTCGGATTCGCGTGCGTTATAACGTTCGGAGGTCATGGAATCGCAAGACTTTTCGCTGGCCTGAGGCCGTTTTTCGGAGACGGCGGACTAGGCCACAAAAGCGGCTGCGGGGTCAACGGGTTGGGCGGTCCGGGCGATGGTCCGGCCGGATCACTTTATGGCGTGCG
>DASZCB010000230.1:0-6414 GCA_035943575.1 Rhodanobacter sp.
GTGGCGCCGACAAGTGCCGTTACCTCACGGACGAACTCGGCTTCGACGCCGCCGTCGATTACAAGGCCGACGACTTCAAGCAGCAACTCAAGGCCGCCACCCCCGACGGCGTACACGTGAACTTCGAGAACGTTGGCGGCGAGGTGATGCGTGCGGTGCTCTCACGCATGGTCATCGGCGGCCGCGTGGCGCTGTGCGGCTTGATCTCTGGCTACAACAGCGGCGAGCGACCGAGTGACGACTTTGGCGTCTTCGTGATGAAGCGGTTGAGCATGCGTGGGTTTCTGGTGCTCGACTACACCAAGACCCGCGAGGCGGTGCAGGCTCTCAGCGGATGGATTCGTGATGGGCGATTGAAGGCCGAGGAGACTGTTGCCGAGGGGTTGGAGAATGCGCCGGTCGTGTTGAATCGGTTGTTTGATGGGAGTCATCGGGGGAAGTTGGTGTTGCGGGTGGATGCGCAAGCGTGATCAGAGTCGCCTGATGAGGCCGGCATTGATCCGGGTGTAGCATGCGGCCTGATAAATCAGAGCAACCCCAATGCAAATTCGTCTTCCAGCCGTGTTCTTTCTGCTTGTTTCTATGAGCCTGTCTGGATGTTGTCTCTGGGGGCCGCCCATCAAAAATACCGAGCTTCAGTGGGCCAAAACCAATCTGTTCGCCAGTAATCGAGAGACGGCGGACAACGCCTGCACCGCCCAGCTCAAAGAGCTTTTCGAGCGCTGCAAGCAAGCCCCCGGCGCTCACTATTCCAACCATGCCGGCGGCATAGTGAGCCCGTCGTCGTGCTGGGAGCCGGCCCATGACCAATGCATGAAGGAGCATGGCTGGGAGCAGCGGGAAGTGACGATAAAAACCTGCCCAGGGATGAAACTCTTCTGAAGCCAGCTCTTTGCGCGGATTGATGCGCACGCTGGTTTGTTGTGCAGGCTCAATGAAGCCCAGGCCAGAATGCAGTTTCAACCGTGTGCGTCTAGCCGGAGGTGGGCAGGCATGCCCACCTCAAATTTTTGCGAGGGCCCTTGAAGCAAGAGCTTTCGGACGCCGAAGACGCACGAAAGCTCTGCTCTGTCTTGGCTCTCCGCAGGACTCATTCCTGCCGCTACGCCGCTTAATCCGACAGATCCAACACGCACGCGTCGGCGCCGTAGCTGCGGCAACAGACCGGGAAGATCGACAGTCCACCCGGCGCGATGGCAGGCCCCAGCAATCCCTCAAGGAAGCCGCTGAAGAAGCTGCAGCCGGAGCGGCCGTCTTCCGTGCAAAGTGGACTGTCGTGGATATGCAGCTGGCCACCTTGCTGATCGACCTCGACCAGCGCTCGCAGCGCCGGAGCGCCGATGCGCTCGATCGCGTCGCGCAAATCGAGCCCGCAATCCAACGCGTACTCGCGCTCGAAAACCCGGACTCCGGTGCGCTGCCCGGCCAGTGCGAGCGAGGACTCGCGCGCAGCCTCGGCGACCGAATGTTCCATCGCCAGCAACTGCGGCATGATTTGCGGATAGTCGCATTCCAGTTCCCGCAACAGCTTGTCGACGGCCGCTTCGTCCGGTCCCAGCGGGGCTAGTTCGACGAACGGTGCCACGGCAACGGATGCGGGCACCGGAGCAGGTTTCGGTGAAGTGGGCAGGATGAACTCAAACTCCGGCTCTGGCTCCGGCGCTTGGCGCGTTTCCAGCGTGTCCGCCGTCGCGGATACCGCTGCGAGCCCCTGCTGACCAGCTACCGTTGGTACCGCTGGCGCAACGATGGGCGTCGGCACCACCACCGGAGTGACCGGCGGTAGCGTCACGGCTGTCTGCGGCAGCGCGCGCGATGCCGCGAAGTGCGGCCTCGGGTCACCTTCGACAAAGGGCGAGACGTCGAAACTGATGAATCGGTCATAGGCGTCAAACGCCGCCTCAAGCGCCCGCTTCTTGCGCGCCGGCCCGCGCACGACCATCGTCATCAGGATACCGTGCGGATCCTGCACCAGACGCTGCCGCTGCAAGGTGAATTCGCAGGCGACAACTAGCCGGCCGACATCGATAAGCAGGCCCTCCCGGCTTTCCGAGAGGCCCTGAATTTCCAGCTCGATCATCAGGCCCCCTGTAGGCGATGCCGGTGGAACACGTTGGGTGGAATGACGTCAGTTTCCGTGCACGGGCAAGTGCGCTGCGGCGGAAGACGTTCGTAATATGCAGATTCTATGACCAACAAGGCGGATAGGCGATATCAGAGGCGGATTTGAGTACCTCGAATGACCCGCCTTTTGCCGTCCCACTACGGTGTTCAACAGCCGGTGTGGTGTCCCTGCAGTGAAAGACGTATCGTCATCGCTCCTCGAGATCAGGCTCCCCATGGCAACGCCGAAGCCCTTCCTCTACACAGGCTTCCTGAGCCAACTGGAGCACATCAGCGCATCCGTTCCGCTGACCACGGCCGCACTGATGCCGCCACTGCTCGCGCGCATGCTTCTGTCTACGGACCAAACCGGACAACCGACACCAGCCGTCGCTCACCTGATCCAACTGCTGAAGGCGAGAGCGGCGATGTTGCAGGCGTCGTTCGACACGGACGTCGTGGCCGATGAGCTGCGTCGGTACCAAAAGTTCGCCAAGCCGGGCCAGCCGTCGCCGCATATCGTTCGACTGCGGCAGCAGCAGGCCGCCGCACGGCAGGCTTCCAGTCAGTCGAAACAATCATTCATCAAGGCAGCTGCTGCATTCGTACGCGAGGCCGGCATCGAGGTGCCGCAACGTGTGGCGCTCGAGGTGTTCATCACCGATTGGATCGACGCCCACGTGCCGAAGGATGCTGTCGCCACGAGCTGATGCTTCAGCCGGATGTTCGAGACAGCACCGGCCTGCACGACGCCGGCACGTTCCACGTACCGGCGTGCATGCAACCCTCTTCGCGGGTTACCTCAAGATCGCAGCCGCATCCTGCTTGGCCTTGAGCGCGCTGCACAGCTGGATCGATTCGCTGGTCTGCGCCAGGCCGCGATCGATGCCGGCCGCATCCTTCACGCGCGGCTTGAAGAACGTCTGCAGACGATCGCCCTCAGCCGTGGTGCAGCCGCCGCCCGCAGCCAGCGACGGCAGACGGCCGCCGGAGAAGCTGCCGGTGCGATCGAGGATCTGCGCGTAGTGCGCGGTGAACCACGTCCACATCGCATCACGCTGGGTCTCGGTCTCGCGGCCGGCGCGCAGCAGCATGGCCATCTCGCCGACCTTGACCGGCTTGGTCAGCGCGAAGTTGCGCACTTGCTCAGTCAGCGCGGGATCTTCCACGCTGGCCAGGCCACCGAGGATGCCGTTGCGCAGGGCCGGATCGCTGGTCTTCGGCAGTTCGGCGATCAACGCATCGACCGCGCTCTTACCGTGTTCCTGCACCGCCATGCCCAGCGCATCGCCGAGCAGATCGGGATCGGCGGCGGCCAGATTCAGATGGCCATCCGCGTTCGGCTTGAGCGCTGCCTCACCCTGCTTGAGCAGGGCTGCACGCACCTCCGGCAGCTTGAAGCCAAAGGCCAGGCTGCCGGCCAGCTCGCTGCGCATCAGCGAATCGCCCTCGGGCTCACCGACCTTGCGCTGATAACCGAGCTGTTCGAGACGCGGCAGATAGGCGTCCTTCGCCCATGTGGCCAGACGCGTGCGCTGAGCATCGGTGGTGGCTTCGTTGTGGTAGATCCAGCCGACCTGACCCAGCGGCGCGGTGGCCACTTCGCGGATCTTCGAGGCGGTCAACGGCTGCAGCGCGGTCAGCACGTCGCCAGCATCCAGGTCGCCATGGCGGAAGCTGGCATTGACTGCATCGGCATAGGCCAGCTGCTCAGCATCGCTGAGCTTGCCGACCTGCTTGACCAACCCGGCCAAACCGTCCTTGCCGAGGCTGAAGCGGTAGTAGCCGCTGGCGTTCGCGTTCGGCATCACCCAGGTCGGGTTGCTGGCGTCGGCCAGCACCATCGAGCCGGTGGCCTTGTCGAGCATCTCGCAGCTGACCTTGCTGCCGGCGGCGGTACCGTAACGCACACACACCGGCACGCCCCAGATGCGCTGTGCATCACCGGTGCTGCCGATCGGCAGGTAGCGGCTCTGACTCAGGTGCAGCACGGTCTTGCCATCTTTCTGTTCCAGTTTGGTCGTCACATACGGCACGCCGGACTGGTTGAGGAAACTCTTGAAGGCCTGCTTGAACGCGTCGCCCTTGCCGGCGGCCGTGGCGATGGCCGAGACCAGATCATCGGCGGTGGCGTTGCCGAACTTCTGCTTCTGGATATACGCGCGCATGCCCTTCTGGTAGGTCTTCTCGCCGACGTAGTTCTCGAACATGGCGATGACGCCGGCACCCTTCTGGTAGGTGATGCCATCGAACGCGGTCATGATGTCGCCATTGCCGGTGATCGGCTGGCGGATGCTGCGCGCGCTGACCAGGCTGTCGTTGCTCATCGCACCCTGCGCACCGCGCACGCGATCGAGATCGGCGCGATATTCCGGATGCACTTCCATGGTGACCTTCTGCTGCATCCAGGTGGCGAATGCCTCGTTGAGCCAGATGTCGTTCCACCATTCGGTGGTCACCGTGTCGCCGGTCCACTGGTGCGCCAGCTCATGCGCGGTGACGTTGAACGAGCCCTGCACGTTGTTCGCCGGCGAATCCTTGTCGAGCAGCAGCAGCCAGTCGCGGAACGTCACCAGGCCCGGGTTCTCCATCGCGCCGGCTTCGAAATCCGGCGCAGCGAGCAGGTCGAGCTTGTCCCACGGATAGCCGAAGCCGTAATAGTTCTCCAGCGCGTGGATGATGCTCGGCGTTTCGCCCAGCACGTGCTGCATGCGGTGCGCTTCGCCCGCCGACGCGATGCCGCGCAACGACAGCGGCTTGGCGCGGTACGCATTCGGCGAAATGTCGGCAGCCTTGACGATATCCCACGGACCGACGCCGAACGCGACCAGATAGGCCGGCAGCGGCAGCGTCTGCGCGAAGGTCAGGGTTTTCCATCCCTTGCCCGCGGCGACTTCCTTCACCTGCTGGGTATTCGCCACACCGACCTGGTCAGCCGGAATGGTCAGGCTGATGTCGAACGGGGTCTTGAAACCGGGCTCGTCGAAGCTCGGAAACGCGAAGCGCGCGCTGATCGGCTCCATCTGCGTCATCGCATACGGCTTGCCCTTGGCGGTGACTTTGTACAAGCCCTGCAACTGCGCGTTGAGCGGCGCGGTGTACTCGAACTTCAGGGTCAGATTCTGCGGCTTAAGCGTGCTGCCGAAATCGACACGCACCACGCCGGCCTTCGGGTCCGCCACGACGTATTTGCCGTCATGCAGCTTGCCTGCGGCGTCGGTGATTTCCACCTTCGACACCTTCAGCTCCATGCCATCCAGCCACAGGTGATCGGAGGCCTGGGTCAGCTTGACCTTGATGATGGTGGTGCCGGAAAAATCCTGCTGCGCCGGATCGACCTTGAACGCGATCTGGTACGACTGCGGTATCGCCCAGCTCGGCAACCTGCCTTGCGGCGTCTGATCGGTGGTGGCAGCAAACGCAGCGCCGCAGCAGGCAGCGAGCGCGGTGAGCAGGAGGGGACGGGCGAGACGGCGCATGGGGATTTCCCTGGGACTGGTGAAGAATCCCCACGCTAAAACCGCCGTGACCTTCGACCTAGTGCCAGAAGGCACAGGCGCACTGGCAGGCAGGCACGCGGAAGCATCACGGCACGGCTTGCCCTGAAGAAACCCCGGACATAAAAATCCGGCGGCGAAGTGAACTTCGCCGCCGGTGAGAAGCCCGCGCGTCTGCGGGGGATAGAGGGAGAGCTCTGACGCGCGGGGTGCTAATGCAAAGCGTGTAGCCGCGGTAGCGTCCGCACTTGTGTTGATCCAATGGATTGTTACTATCCCGGCCATAGCGTGGGTCTATCGACTCGCCGGAATGATCCATGAACCTTCGCGATCTCCAGTATCTGGTCGCCCTTGCCGAGCATCGGCACTTCGGGCGAGCCGCCGAAGCCTGTTTCGTCAGTCAGCCGACCCTGTCCACCCAGATCAAGAAACTTGAGGATGAGCTGGGCGTTCCGCTGGTCGAACGCGCACCGCGCAAGGTGCTGCTGACCGACGTGGGCCGCGACATCGCGATACGCGCGCGCGACGTACTCAACCAGATCGAACAGATCCGCGGCGTGGCCCGGCGCACGCTCGATCCCGAATCCGGTACCGTGCGACTAGGTATCTTCCCTACGCTAGGGCCATATCTGCTGCCGCACGCGCTGCCGCTGGTGCGTGCGGCGTTTCCCAGACTGGAACTGCTGCTGGTCGAGGAAAAAACCGAAACGGTGCTGCGCCTGTTGCGCGAAGGCAAGCTTGACGCCGGCATCCTCGCGTTGCCCTTGCACGAGGACAGTCTGCACAGCGAATTCCTGTTCGAGGAACCGTTCCT
>DASZCB010000231.1:0-2990 GCA_035943575.1 Rhodanobacter sp.
ATCAGCTCGACGATATCCTCAACCAGGACATCGACCCCACCGAAACCCGTGAGTGGATCGACTCGCTCGATGCGGTGATCCACCACGACGGCACCGAGCGCGCGCACTTTCTGCTGGAGCGCATGGTCGATACCACGCGCCGTTCGGGTGGCTATCTGCCGTTCGATCCGACCACCGAATACGTCAACACGATCGCGCCCAGCCAGGAGGCCAAGAGCCCCGGCGATGCGGCGATGGAGTGGCGCATCCGCACGTTGATCCGCTGGAACGCGATGGCGATGGTAGTGCGCGCGAACCGCAAGCCGGGCGAGCTGGGTGGACACATCGCCAGCTTCGCGTCGTCGGCCACCTTGTACGACGTCGGCTTCAATCATTTCTGGCGCGCACCGAGCGCCGATCATCCGGGCGACCTGATCCTGCATCAGGGCCATTCCAGCCCCGGCATCTACGCACGCTCGTTCCTCGAAGGTCGGTTGGCCGAGGATCAGCTCGACCTGTTCCGCATGGAAGTGGTTGGCAAGGGCCGCGCGCTGTCGTCGTATCCGCATCCGTGGCTGATGCCGGATTACTGGCAGGTGCCGACGGTGTCGATGGGTTTGGGTCCGATCCAGGCGATCTATCAGGCACAGTTCTTCAAGTATCTGGAACACCGCGGGCTGGTGCCGAAGAGCGACCGCAAGATCTGGTGTTTCATGGGCGATGGCGAGTGTGACGAGCCGGAGTCGCTCGGCGCGATCTCGCTGGCTGGTCGCGAAGGCCTGGACAATCTGATCTTCGTGATCAACTGCAACCTGCAGCGGCTCGACGGTCCGGTGCGCGGCAACGGCAAGATCATCCAGGAACTGGAAGGCAGCTTCCGCGGTTCCGGCTGGAATGCGATCAAGCTGACCTGGGGCAGCTACTGGGATCCGCTGCTCGCGCGCGACACCAAGGGTGTGCTGCGCAAGCTTATGATGGAAACCGTCGACGGCGAATACCAGGCGTGCAAGGCGTTCGGCGGCGCGTATACGCGCGAGCATTTCTTCGGCAAGTATCCGGAGACGCGCGAGATGGTCGCCAACCTCAGCGACGACGACATCTGGCGCCTGAACCGTGGCGGCCACGATCCGCACAAGGTCTATGCGGCGTACCACGCGGCGTCGAACACCAAAGGTATGCCCACGGTGATTCTGGCCAAGACGGTGAAGGGTTACGGCATGGGCGCGGCCGGCGAGTCGCAGAACCCGACCCATCAGCAGAAGAAGCTGGACGACGAGTCGGTGCGTCATTTCCGCGACCGTTTCCAGATTCCGATTCCCGACGACAAGCTGAAGGACGTGCCGTACTACCACCCGGGCAAGGACTCGCCGGAAGTGCAGTACATGCTGGAGCGGCGCAAGGCGCTCGGCGGCTTCCTGCCGCAGCGCCGGCGCAAGGCTGAGGCAAAGCTGAAGGCGCCGGAACTGGCCGCGTTCGAGCAGATCACCAAGGGCACCGGCGAGCGCGAGATCTCGACCACGATGGCGCTGGTGCGCGGCATCAACCTGTTGCTGCGCGACAAGCAGCTGGGCGAGCGCGTGGTGCCGATCGTCGCCGACGAGGCGCGCACGTTCGGCATGGAAGGCATGTTCCGCCAGATCGGCATCTATGCGCCGTTCGGCCAGAAGTACAAGCCGCAGGATTCCGACCAGCTGCTGTATTACCGCGAGGATCAGAAAGGCCAGGTGCTGCAGCAGGGCATCAGCGAGGCCGGCGGCATGGCGTCGTGGATGGCCGCGGCGACGAGCTATTCGATCAGCAACCAGGCGATGCTGCCGTTCTTCATCTACTACTCGATGTTCGGTTTCCAGCGCATCGGCGACCTGTGCTGGGCCGCCGGCGACATGCGTTCGCGCGGCTTCCTGATCGGCGGTACTGCCGGTCGCACCACGCTCAACGGTGAAGGCCTGCAGCACGAGGACGGCCACTCGCACCTGATGGCCGGCACGATCCCGAACGTGAAATCGTATGACCCCACCTTCTCGTACGAGGTCGCGGTGATCCTGCAGGACGGCACGCGCCGGATGATGCAGGAGCAGGAAGACATCTACTACTACATCACCGTGATGAACGAGAACTACAGCCATCCCGACCTGCCGCAAGGCGTCGAGGAAGGCATCATCAAGGGCATGTACCTGTTCAAGGATGGCGGCAAGCCGAAGAAGGGCGAACCGCGAGTGCAGCTGCTGGGATCGGGCACGATCCTGCGCGAGGTGATCGCGGCGGCCGAATTGCTGGAGAAGGATTTTGGCGTGAAGTCGGACATCTGGTCGTGCCCCGGCTTCATCGAGCTGCGTCGCGACGGTTTCGATGCCGAGCGCTGGAATCGCCTGCATCCGGAAGCGGAGCAGCGCGTCCCGTACGTCACCGGCCTGCTCGAGGGCCGTCAGGGGCCGGCGATTGCCGCCACTGACTACGTGCGCGAATACGCCGACCAGATCCGTGCGTTCATGCCCGACGGCATGCGCTACACCGTGCTCGGCACGGACGGCTTTGGCCGTTCGGACACGCGGGCGCATCTGCGCGAATTCTTCGAGGTTGACCGTTACTGGATCGCGCATGCGGCGCTGGCCGCACTGGCGAAGGACGGCAAGATGAATGCGAAGGACGTCAGTCGCGCGATCAAGGAATACAAGCTCGATCAGGACAAGCCGAATCCGCTCAGCCAGTGAGTAGCTCAGGGCGTTCCTTGGTCAAACGCAACGAGAACCCCGCTTCGGCGGGGTTTTTTTATGCGCCCGAACGGCTTTCTTCACCTCCGCTGCACCCGACGCAGTGTCCAGCCACTATATCCTTCAGGGTACGGGGGAACCGGTGATGGGCGGCGACTGCTTCGGTGATACCCCGCTATCAGGCGGGGCGATGTCCGACAGTCACTCGATATAAGGAGTGGGCCATGCAAGCGATACGTCCGTACGTTTACCTCCTCGGCGGTGCCATTACGCTGGCGCTGGCTGGCTGCCAAAAGGCGG
>DASZCB010000232.1:0-16376 GCA_035943575.1 Rhodanobacter sp.
CTGACCCTCTACCTGCAGACCGAGGTCGAACATCACTCGCCCGCCGCGGTACACGGCACGCGCATAGCTGGCCAGCACCGAGGTGCGGTGGTTGTCGTCGTCGAAATCGTCGCTGGCGATGCGCGCATCGAAGCGGTCACGCAGCGTCGGCGTCCAGCGCAGGTCGGCGGTGAGGCCATGGCGCATCACCGCCAGCGCGCGCGGCGATTGATCGACGCGGTCGCGGTCGAAGGTGAGTGCATAGAGGAAGGCGTCGCTGGCGCGTTGCGAGAACTGCAGGTGGCCGATCGTTTTGTTGTCGCTGCCGACACTGTTGTCGATCCGCGAATTGCCCATCCACAGCTCCAGCGCGGTGTCGGGCGACGGTGCAAAGCGCAGCCCGGTGCCAACGCGATCCTCGTCGACGTGGTTGTCGCCGAGCAGCGGCGCGAACGGCCCGCCGAAGGTGGCCGAGTGCTCACGTCGCGTGGCGCTGGCCAGCAACCGCCAGCGATCCGACAGCCATAGGTTGGTATCGGCGGCGATGCTGCGGATTTCGATGTCATCCGAATCGCTGTACAGCGAGGGTGTCAGGCCGATCGAGGAGAACAGCGGCAGGCGCACCGCCTTGGCGAGGTCGATGGTGTCCTTGTCGTCCGGCTTGACCGCCTGCACGGTGGCCAGCGCCGGCAAGGCCCGGTACGGCCATTCTCCCTGTCGCAGGATCAGCGCCTGGGTCCAGGCGTTGTCATAGTCGCTCGTGTCGGCCGCGTACAACGGCGTGTTGAGCGCCAGCGCGGCATCGCGACGTTCGGCCCAGGCCAACACCCGTGCATGCAGCGCGGCGGCTTCTTGGTCATCAGCGCCGAACCCGGCTAACGCGTCGTCCGCCTTCGCGTAGTCGCCGAGCCAGGCGAGGAAACGCGCCCGATCGAGCCGCGCGGCATGGTCGTCCGGGTGCTCGGCGAGATAGGCGTCGATCAGGCGCAGCGCCTCGCTGGTGCGCCCGGCCCAGGCAGCGTCCAGTGCCGGCTGGTAGGCGACGGCGTTCTGCGCGAAAACCGGCTTCAGGGGCAAGGTGCAAGCGAGCGCGCAGGCGAGCAGGCTGGCTCGACCCAGCGCCGAAGCGAGGCTCGATGTCCGACGGCGGGAGGTCATTTGCGCCATTTGCGATTCCCCGTGATCCACAGGTCGATGGCAAACCGGCTGATCGTGAATATCTCAGCCAGCACCAGGGCGTAACGCAGCGGCGTCACCAGCAGGCCCTTGCCCAGCACCTTCAGGCGTTCGCCGCGGGAGATCACCATCAACACCATCAGCGACAGCACCGACTCCGCGAGCAGGGTGATCAGCAGCGGCTCCCACCAGCGCAGCAGGGACATCACGATCAGCGCGGTGGGGAAGCCGATTTTCTCGAGCGCCGACATGAAGATGATCCAGCCCAGCGGCCGGCCGTAGCAACGAGTGATCTCCTCGCCGAATGCCTGCCGATAGGGCTCCTGGATCTTGCGCGCCTCGCGGATATGCCGGCCATGCTCCCCGTGCTTCTCCTGCCAGCGACGGTGCAGTCGCGCGAAGGCCTTGAACGGGCTGCGCACCAGCGCATCGAAGTAGTAACAACTTTGCAGGAACGACGACGACCAAAGCGAAATCTGGCGTGGCAGCTTCGTGGCCAGCGGCTCCTCCGAGCGGGCAGTCACGCTGAGCAGCTGGGCATTGCGATAGCCCTGGTTGATCAGCGCGAAGCCGATGAAGATGTCTTCGGAGTTGGTCAGGTTGTCGCCGAATTCCGGTTCATAACGGTCGAACAGATCCTTGACGTACTCGCGGCGGTAGGCCACGGCGCAACCCACCGGATTGGTGATGCCGCCGAACAGGACTGTCTGGCCATGGAATACGAAGCCTTGCAGGAAGCGATACAGGCAGTCACGGTAGATATTGGTCAGGCCCCACCACATCAGTTGCAGGCGGCTGCGGCTGGACATGGGGTCAACATAAACAGCGCCGCCGAGGACCTTGGCGAACTCCGGTGTTTTAGCCAGGTCGTGACGGTCGCGAAGACGCATCGGCAGCACGCGGCCGCAGACGGAGGCAATCCCGACGCCCTTGTAGAGCTCCTCGACACAGCTGGCGATGTAATCGGTAGATTCCAGGAAGGTATCGCCATCGAGGATGAACTCGACATCGGCATCGAATTCGCGGGCCTGCCGCTTGATCGTGGGTGTCTTGCCGATCGATGACTGCCGCCGAATGACTTTGACCTCGATGCCCAGTTTCTGTGCCACCAGCACGGCGGAACTGGCCGTGGCATCGCTGCTGCCATCGTCGACCACGATGATGTTGCGCGGCTTGAGCGTCTGCCGCGCCACGGAGACGAGGCAATGGGTGATGTTCTCCGCCTCGCAGTAGGCGGGAATGACCACGTCCACCACCGCGGTGCGCCAGTCGCGAGCAGGTGTCGGTACGGTCCGGTCAGGACCGCGCAACAGCCCGATCACGCTGAGCACGACGTTAGGACTGATTGCAAACCAAGGTGCGGTAGCCATGCTCGATCCCTGTCAAGGTGGTTCGGCGTTCTTGGATGAGTTCGTCGAGAGTGTCTTCCAGCGTGTAGCGATGCTTGAAGCCAGTGAGCGTCCGCAGGCGGTCCAGCGAAGGCCGTCGCCGTTTGATGTCTTCGAAATCCTCGCCATAGGCCTTCAAGTACGGCACATGACAGATTTTCGAGTCGCTCTCGGCGCGCTCGCAGATGAGCTGGGCCAGAGCGTTCATGCTGATTTCGCGGTCGTTGCCGATATTTGCGACCAGGGCATCGCTGCTATCGCGTGAGGCTAGCAAGTCCATGGCGACCACATTGTCACGCACATCGCAGAACGAGCGGGTCTGCTCGCCGTCGCCATAGACCGTGATGGGTTCGCCCCGCACGGCCTGATCCACGAAGCGCGGCACGACCATGCCATAGCGGCCAACCTGGCGTGGCCCGATGGTGTTGAAGAAGCGCCCGACCAGCACCGGGATGTCGAATTTCTGTGAATAGGACAGTGCCAGCGCTTCGTCCGCGATCTTGCTGACCGAATAGTTCCAGCGCGTGCCAGCGCGGGTGGACACGCTCAAGTCCATGGTTTCGTTCAGCACGTCTTCGTGCTGGTGGCCATAGACCTCCGAACTGGAGGCGACCACCACTTGCGGCCGCCAACCGCCAGCGGCGATGGTGCGGAACAGCCGCTCGCAGGCAGCGATGTTGGTGGCGAGCACGCGAGTCGGCTCGGCGATCACGCGGTACACACCAACCACGGCGGCGAGGTGGTAAACGCGATCCGCCCAGGCAGCGGCTTGCTGCAGCAGCGGCCAGGTGAGCACGTCCGCCTCGTCGAAGCGAAAGTTCGACAGCGGCTCGAAAGCCGCCAAGTTGGCGCGCGAGCCGGTCGACAAGTCGTCCACCACATGGACCTTGTCCCCGCGTGAGAGGTGTAACGATGTCAGGTGGGAGCCGATAAAACCGGCTCCACCCGTGATCAGCACATGCATGTTCGGTCCCCCCAAGTGCGTACGGCATCTGTTCCCGTGCCATACGTGTCACAAGATAAGTCATGAAATGCGAAACAAATCACATTTTTCGTGAATGTTAATAAGCATACGCCGTGCCATGGTGCGCAAATTTATGCTATACGAGCGCACGTGCCGGGCGTTATGACATCCCGTGTCGCAGTTAAGGATGTTCGGGATAGCCCCACGAGGTCAGGAAGGGACAAATAAGGTCGTTGACCGGCCGCGTCCGCTCGCCGACGCGGCCAATGCCGGCTCAATCTTGCAGCAGCGCCAGTTTCAGCCCGAAGCCCAACAGCAAGGTGCCGCAGAGGCGATCCGTCCAATGCCGATTCGCGGCTGTCGGATAGATACGCGAGCCGAGCAGAATCGGCACCAGCGACCAGTACAGGTCGGTGCGACGATGCTAACGCCGAGCAGAACGGTGTCGTACTGCTTGGATGCCGAGCCCAGAAGGATTCGGGACGGGTTAGGGGGTGCGGTCAGACGTCACGGTGCTTGCCCTTGTATGGCGCGTAGAACGCGCGCAGGCGGGCGATGTCGGCGTCCATGTCGGCGCTGGTGTCGAACAGCGGTCCGAGCTGAATGGTCTTGTCGGGGTAGTGGGACGCGACCGGGAAGATCGGCACGCCGGCATCGTGGGCGATGTGCCAGAAGCCGCTGCGCCAGCGCTTCACCGGCTTGCGTGTGCCTTCCGGCGCGATGCCCAGCCAGAACGCATCATGCTGGTGAAACTGGTCGACCATCTGCTCGACCACACCCTTCGCCGCGCCACGATCGATAGGCATGCCGCCGAGGCGGCGCAGCAAGCCGCCGAGTGGCCAGCGGAACAGCTCCTGCTTGCCCATGAAGTGCACGTCGGCGCCAATTGCCACCTTGATCAGCAGACCCCAGACGCCGTCCCACCAGGACGAATGCGGCGCGGCGATCAGTACCAGTTTCTGTACTTCGGGAAACTTGCCGATCAGGCTCCAACCGCCCAGGCGAAGCACGCTACGGCAAGCGCGGCGATGCCATCCGTCGCGCAGCTTCGGCATCTGCGATGGCAGTTGGGCGGGTGTCAGAAGATGACCGTTCATTCGAGATCCGGTTTGCGTGACCGGTTTTGCTTGACCTTGCCACGTTGCTGCTTGCCGACCAGGCGGCGCTCCTTCGAGGCGCGGGTCGGTTTGGTGGCGACGCGTTTTTTCGGCGGCACCAGCACACCGCGAATGATCTCGACCAGCCGTTCGCGCACGTCATCGCGGTTTCGCGCCTGATCGCGGAAACGGCGCGCCTGGATCACCAGCACACCTTCGCCAGTCAGCCGGCGATCGCGCCGCGCCAGCAATCGCGTGCGGATTTCTTCCGGCAGCGAGGGCGAATTGATCACGTCGAAACGCAGTTCCACCGCGCTCTCGGTGCGGTTCACGTGCTGACCGCCGGGGCCGTCGGCGCGCAGGAAACGCTCGACCAGTTCGGACTCGGGCAGGGTGATGGAATGGCTGACGATCAACATGCCGGCAGTTTAGCTGGCGTCCGGCTCGCTTGTGGAAGCACGCACGCTGCCGTCGAACGGTGGCCGTGGCCACTCGAAGCGATCGAGCAAGGCGGCGTATTCCCGATCGAGCGGCGCCTCGATCAGCATCGACGCGCCGTTGAGCGGATGTGCAAAGCGCAATCGCCACGCATGCAGCAACATCCGGTGGCAACCGAAGTGCTACTTGTACAGCCGGTTGTGATCGCCGCGGCCATGCTGGCAGTCGCCGATCACCGGATGATGGATATGCGCCAAGTGCTTGCGGATTTGACGGAAGCGACCGCTCTCCGGCTCGGCCTGCACCAGCGCATAGCGCTGCTGCGGGTAACGACCCAGCGCGATCGGCACCTCGATCGTGGCCAGTCGTTGGTAATGCGTGCGTGCCTCGCGGCGCGGGCCGGTTTCGCGCGAACCGGGCAGCGCGTAGTCGATCACGCCTTCCATCGGCTCCGGCCAGCCGCGCACCACGGCGAGATACTTCTTGTGCACATGCCGGCCCATGAATTGCTCGCCCAGCGCGGCGGCAATTTCACTGCTGCGAGCGATCAGCAGCACGCCGCTGGTGGCGCGATCGAGCCGGTGCGCAAGGTACACGATACCGCCGACCTGCTCGCGCAACTGGTCGATCAGGAACTCCTCCGCATTACCCACCATCTTCGAGCGATGCACGGCGAGGCCGGCGGGCTTGTTCACCGCGATCAGCGCGTCGTCCTGGTAGAGAATCTCAAGCATGCATGTCGCCGGATGGTTCGTGAGGGAGCGGTTTCAGCCGCGACGCTCTTGATGTCGTGTAGAAGAACGATCGCGACCGAAGTCGCTCCCGCAGGGGGAGTGTTTCAGCGCGAGCGCGGCCAGCCGATCGCAAAGGTCAGCGCACCGGCGATGCCCGCACAAAGCGATGGCCAGACGCCGTGTTGCGGCGCCAACGTGAACACCAGTACGGCACCGATCAGCAAGGTGCTGCCCAGCAAGCCGCAGGCGAGCAGTTTGTGCTGGCGTTGGGCGTTTTCGCGCAGCAGGGTGAGCGCCGCGGGATCGCTCACGTTGCGTCGTTCGCCGTGTGCGATCTGGCGCAACGCATCGCGCACCAGTTCGGGAAGCTGCGGCGCATTGTGCAGCCACTCCGGCAGGCGTTTGCGCACGTCGCGCAGAGTGCGCAGCGGGCTGTAGCGTTCGCGCAGGATGCGCTTGAGCACCGGATGCGCCACCGCCCAGATGTCGATCTCCGGATCGAGCATGCGGCCGACGCCTTCGATGTTCAGCAGGGTCTTCTGCAGCAGGATCAGCTGCGGCTGCAGGGTCAGCTCGAAGCGACGCGCGGTCTGGAACAGCTTCACCACCAGCTCGGCCAGCGAGATCTGCGACAGTGGGCGGGTGAAGTACGGTTCGCATACCGTGCGCACCGCGGCCTCAAGTTCGTCAAGCCGCACGTCGGCGGGCATCCAACCGGCGGCCACGTGCAGTTGCGCGATGCGTGCGTAGTCGCGCTCGAACAGCGCGATGAAGTTCTGCGCCAGCCAGTACTGGTCCGCCTCCGGCAGCGAGCCCATGATGCCGAAATCCAGCGCGATGAAGCGCGGTTCACCGGTGCGCGCGGGATCGACCCAGATGTTGCCGGGATGCGCATCCGCGTGGAAGAAGTTGTCGCGGAACACCTGCTCGTAGAACACCCGCACGCCCTTAGCGGCGAGCGCCTTGCGGTCGAGCCCGGCGGCGTCGATCGCGGCGATGTCGTCGCTGCTGATGCCGTGCACGCGCTCCAGCGTCAGCACGCGTTGCGCCGTCAGTTCCCAGTGCACGGCTGGCACATAGAGATCCACGCCGCTGTCGAAGTTGCGCTTGAGCAGGCTGGCGCTGGCGCCTTCACGCTGCAGATCGAGCTCGTTCTCCAACATCTTCTCGACTTCGGCGACCACGTCGAGCGGGCGGATCTTGTCGGCATTCGGATGCCAGCGCTGGGCCAGCTCGCCGAGCGATCGCAGCAGCCGAATGTCGCGGGCGATCTGCACGTCGATGCCCGGACGCAGCACCTTGACCACTACTTCGCGGCCGTCATGCAAGGTGGCGGCGTGCACCTGGGCGATCGAGGCCGACGCCAGCGGAGTTTCGTCGAATTGGCCGTATAGGTGGCCAATCGGCGATTTCAGTTCGCGCTCGACGATCGCGCGCGCTTCGCTGCCGGGAAACGGTGCGACCTGATCCTGCAGCAGGGCCAGTTCGTCGGCGATGTCGGCCGGCACCAGGTCGCGCCGGGTTGACAGTACCTGGCCGGCCTTGACGAAGATCGGTCCCAGTTCGGTCAGCGCGTGGCGCAGGCGCTCGCCGCGCGACAGCTTGCTGATATCGATGCGCGGCCGCGCCACCAGAGGCCGCAGCAGTTTCAACGGGCGATACAGATGGGTGGCGTCGATCAGTTCGTCGAGGCGATACGCCAGCAACACCGAGGCGACCCGCAGCAGTCGTGGCACCACCTTCAGCGGCGTCACGCGGCGCCGCCCTGAAGGCGCTGCACGAGTCGCAGCACGCGCGATTCCAGCCGTTCGCTGCGTTCGCGCAGGTGATCCACGCCGTCGAGGAAACCCTCGACCTCGCCCGGCGCCAGCGCGATGCGCGCTTCGTCACGCAACCAGTCGGCGCTGTCTTCGGTGAGATGAGTGGCGGTTTCGCGCGCGTGGGCGAGGCCCTTGCGCACCGCCTTGGCCAACGGCACGCCAAGCACGTCGCCAAAGGTGCGCGCGAAGGCTTCCTCGAAATCCGGGGCGAACTTGCTGGCCAGTTTTTCCAGCCGACGCGCCAGCTCGGCGTCGCCGGCAATCTCCACCTTGCCTGGCGCGATACCGTCGTCGTCGCGGCGGAACATCATCGCCAGTAGGCTGCCCGGGGTGGCGGCAACCTTCAGTTGGCTGTCTTGCTGCGGTGGCCCGACTCGCAGGCGGCTGTCTTCGACGGTCACCGCCAGCGCGATTTCCGGGCCACGCAGATGCAGTTGCACGCTGCGGCCATTCAACGCGGCCAGCCGCTGTTGCGTGTCCGGATCCAGCGACAAGGTGTGGTTCAGCGCGGTTTCCAGCGCGCGCCCGGCGAGCTTGCGCAGCGGTTGCGGCAACCAGGAGTTGGGAGTGACGGTGTTCATCCGGCGATTATAGCCCGGCCGCCGGGATCAGACGTCCGCGGCACCCGCAAAGCCGAGTTGGCGCCAGGCTTCATAGACGGCTACTGCGACCGTGTTCGACAGATTCAGGCTGCGGCTGTCCGCGCACATCGGCAGGCGCAGTCGTTGTGCGGCGGGGATGGTCTCCAGCACTTCAGTGGGCAGTCCGGCGGTTTCGCAGCCGAACAGCAACGCATCGCCGTCGGCAAATCGTGCATCGACGTGGGCGACCTGGCCGCGGGTGGTGAACGCGAACACGCGCGGCGTTCCGATCACGGCGAGGCAACTGGCCAGGTCGTCGTGCACGGCCACGCTGGCGTATTCGTGATAATCCAGTCCGGCGCGACGCAGCCGCGTGTCGTCGAGTTCGAAGCCGAGCGGGCGGATCAGATGCAGCGCGGCGCCGGTGTTCGCGCACAGGCGAATCACGTTGCCAGTGTTCGGCGGGATCTCGGGGCGGAACAGGATGACTTGTAGCATCCGGCCATTATCGCGTGTCCAGGCAGTAATTTTCGCAGCGTGCTCAACCGCGCGGCAGCGGGCAGACCACGCCATCCGGCGGTAACGCGCAGCTGCTCGGTGCGGTCAGCAAAATGGCGCTGAGGTGGTTGCTGCCGGCAAACTTCGTGGCGGGCGGCGTCGCCGTCAGCATGGCGCCAAAGATCAGGCCACAAACGGCCAGGCAGGCAATGAACAGGCCGCGCAACATCAATGTTTCGAATTTCATGATCATGTCTCCGATGAATGGGGGGAAGCCCTGTAAGCCAAATAGAGCAAGCCCTGTGCCAAGCCTTGAATCAAGCACAACTCATTGATTTTTATATACATGAAAAGCTGAGGCGGAAGCGGTTTGGCTGTCCGCGGACAGCCGGCCGCACACCAGCGGACAGCCGGACACGCTGCCGGCATCGCTCGATCCACCGTGCCGCAAGTCATTTGCGGCGGTTGCGCAGCGCCGCTAGCCTGCGTGGACTCATTCGTGAAACACGAGGCTCACCTTGGCAAAGAAACCGCTCGCCCTGCTCATCGCCGGTCTGCTGACCCTGACCGCCGCTGCGCCGCTGGCTCTGGCCGCCCCTGGCACCGTCGCCGCAACCGCGACGACACAGCAGATCCCCGAACTCGTCTACAGCCGCTTCGTGCTGCCAAACGGCCTGACCGTGGTGGTGCATGAGGATCACAAGGCGCCCGTCGTGGCGGTGAGTATCTGGTACCACATCGGTTCCGGCGACGAGCCGAAGGGCAAGACCGGTTTCGCGCATCTGTTCGAGCACCTGATGTTCTCCGGTTCGGAGCATCGCAAGGGCACCTATTTCGGCCCATTCGAGAAGGCCGGTGCGACCGACATGAACGGCACCACCTGGTTCGACCGCACCAACTATTTCGAGACGGTGCCGACCACCGCGCTGGACATGGCGTTGTGGATGGAGTCTGACCGCATGGGTCACCTGCTCGGCGCGATCGGCCAGAAGGAACTCGACACCCAGCGCGGCGTGGTGCAGAACGAAAAGCGTCAGGACGAAAATCGCCCGTACGGTCGCGTCGACGAGAACATCCTGGCCAACACGTATCCGGCCAACCATCCCTACCAGCACGACACGATCGGCTCGATGGCCGATCTCAACGCCGCTTCGCTGGACGACGTGAAGCAGTGGTTCCACAGCAATTATGGTGCCGCCAATACCACCCTGATCCTCGCCGGCGACATCACCGAGGCACAGGCGAAGGAAAAGGCCGCGAAGTATTTCGGCGACATTCCGGCCGGTCCCGCAGTGGCGCGTCAGCAGGCGTGGATCACCCCGCTGCAGACAGCCACCCGTGGCGTGCAGCACGATCATGTGTCGCAGCCACGCATCATCCGCACCTGGGTGGTGCCGCAGCTGGGTAGCGACGATGCAATCCAGCTCGATCTTGCATCCTCTGCGCTGGGCGGCGGCAAGACCTCGCGGCTGTACCAGCGCCTCGTCTACCAGGACAAGCTGGTCGACGATATCTCTGCCGGTATCAGCGAATTCGCGCTGGCCAGCCAGTTCCAGATCCAGGCCGATGTGAAGCAGGGCGTCGACCCGGCCAAGGTCGAGGCGGTGATCAATGAGGAGCTGAAGAAATTCCTCGCCAGCGGTCCGACCCAGGATGAACTCGATCGCGCCAAGGTGGCCAGCCGCGCCGGATTCGTGCGTGGCCTGGAGAAGGTCGGCGGCTTTGGTGGCAAGGCGGTGATCCTGGCAGAAGGTCAGGTCTATCGGGGCGACCCAGGTGCCTACAAAAAGGATCTCGAACGCGCCGAAGCGGCCAATATTGACAGCGTCAAGGCGGCGTCTGACAAGTGGCTGAGCAAGGGCGATTACCTGCTTACCGTGCTGCCGGCTGGCAAAGGTTTCGATCCGGCCGCCGAAGACGCCAAGGTCGTTGCCCTGGATGAGGCGACAGGTCGACCACAACCGAAGCTGCCGACCGCGCATGTCTACGCCGTGAGCAAGACCGATCTCGATCGCAGCGCTGGCGTGCCGCAGGTCAGCCAGTTTCCCGAGTTGAGCTTTCCCAAGCTCGAACGCGGCAGGTTGAAGAATGGCATCGAGGTGATCCTGGCCGAGCGCCACACCATTCCGGTGACCCAGGTGCAATTGCTGTTCGATGCAGGCTACGCCGCCGATCAGGGCCGCAAGCTCGGCACCGCCAGTTTCACCTCCAGCCTGATGAACGAAAGCACCAAAGATCTCGACTCGGTGGAAGTGGCCAAGCGCAGGCAGCGGTTGGGCGCGATCACCAATGTGGGTTGTGGTCTGGATACGTGCGTCGCATCGCTCAATGCATTGAACGATCAGTTGCAGCCTTCGATGAGCCTGTTTGCAGATATCGTGCGCAACCCGGCGTTCAAGGCGGCAGACATCGACCGCGTGCGCGGTCAGTGGCTGGCCGGTATTGCGCAGGAAAAAACCGAGCCCACCGGCCTGGCCCTGCGCACGCTGCCACCGCTGCTGTATGGCGATCATCACGCCTATGGCATCCCGTTCACCGGCTCGGGCACCGAGGGCGAAATCAAGGCGTTGACCGGCGCTGATCTGGCTACGTTCCAGCGCGACTGGCTGCGCCCGGACAACGTGAAGATCCTGGTTGCCGGCGACACCACGCTGGCACAGATCATCCCGCAGCTCGATGCTGCGTTCGGCGACTGGAAAGCTCCCGCTACCGCAGTGCCGAAGAAGAACATCGCAGCGGTTGCGGCACAGGCCAAGCCACGGGTGTTCCTGATCAACCGGGCCGATGCCCCGCAGTCGTTGATTCTCGCCGGGCTGCTGGCGCCCTCCACCCGCGCCGACAACAATCTGGCGATCCAGGCGGCGAACGGCGCGTTTGGCGGCACGTTCACTTCGCGTCTGAACATGAACCTGCGCGAGGACAAGCGCTGGGCCTATGGCGCAAACAGCATGCTGATGGATGCGCAAGGTCAGCGGCCGTTCCTGTTCTTTGCGCCGGTGCAGACCGACAAGACCGCCGAGTCGGCCAACGAGGTACTCAAGGAAGCGCGCGCGGTGATCGGCGACAAGCCGCTGACCGCCGCCGAGATTGCCAAGATCAAGGATCAGCGTGTGCGTGCGTTGCCGGGCAGCTACGAAACCACCGGTGCCGTGCTCGGTGCGATCAGCGGCATCGTGCAGTACGACCGTCCGGACGATTACGTGCAGACCTTGAAGTCGCGTCTGGAAGCAGTCACTCCTGCGGCCGCAGAGACGGCGATCAAGGAAATCGTCCAGCCTGAGGCAATGACCTGGGTAATCGTCGGCGATCTCAGCAAGATCGAGGCGCCGGTGCGCGCACTGAACCTGGGCGAGGTGAAGGTGATCGATGCCGATGGTCAGCTGGTGAAGTGAGGAAGTAAGCCGGCGTACAGCACGCCGGCACATCCCCGCGCTAGGATGGAGGCTGGGCCGGCAACGGTCCGGCCTTTTTCTTTCATGTCATCGCGGAGCCTTTCATGCGCAAGTCCCTGTTGTTGCTCGTCCCCGTTCTGTTGCTGAGCGCCTGCAGCTGGGGCATCACCATGGACGATGCCGCAAAAAACGTGCGTACCGCCTGGAGTGGCGATGTGTCCGCCTGCCGCGAGCTGGGCAAGGTTACCGTGTCGGTGATGGATCACGTCGGCCCGGTCGATCGCAACACCATCACCGTGCGCGATGAGCTGGAAGTGCTGGCGCGCAATCAGGCGGCGGAGATGCATGCCGACACCATCAAGCCACTAGCCGAACCGGCCAACGGCTCGCAGCCGTGGGGTGCCTACCAGTGCGGCGCACATCAAATTGCGCCGACATCGGCGCCGCATGCGCCGGCCAAGCCGAGCAGCGCGCCTGGCAACGCGCAGACCTTTCCGGTGCACGGCGGCTGAGCGGAGGCCACATCTGAATTCCAGGGGCGCTCTTCGGGGCGCCTTTCTTGTGCGGTTTGCCTGCGTACTTGCACCGCACGAAAGCATCGCCTGTGGCATCACCGATCTCCGCCGGCATGACCTTGACGGTCGAGGTACAGCCGGCCTAGCCGGCACACAAGCTTCCGCGCGCCGGCAAATTTGCAGGTAGGCGCATCCGCGCGGGTTTGCGATGATGGGCGCTGCCGTACATCGATGTCGCCATGAACAAGTTGATCACCGCACCCGCGCGCCTCGCGCGACGCATGCTGCCCTTCCGGCGGAAGCCGAAGGCATCCTCGCTGCTGGATGCATTGCCGTTCCTCGCAATGCCGGCCAGCGCCATCGAGGTGTTGCCTGATCCGACTGCATTCCGGTGCGAGCTGCTGCGGCTCATCGCGCAGGCCAGCCGGCGCATCGTCATCGTCACGCTGTACTTGCAGGACGACGACGGCGGTCGCGAAGTACTCAATGCGCTGTATGCGGCGAAGGCGCGGCATCCAGCGCTGCAGATCTCGGTCTTCGTCGACTGGCATCGCGCGCAGCGCGGCTTGATCGGCAAGCAGAAAAGCGAGGGTAACGCGGGGATGTATCGCGAGTACGCCGCGCGGCTCGGCGCCGACATCGACATCTACGGCGTGCCGGTGCAGAGCCGCGAAGTGTTCGGCGTGCTGCACCTGAAGGGTTTTGTGATCGATGACGCCGTGCTGTACAGCGGCGCCAGCCTCAACGACGTCTACCTGGTGCGGCACGGGCGTTATCGTCTCGACCGCTATCACCTGCTGCGGCATCGCGGGTTGGCCGATACGATGGCGGCGTTCGTGCAGCGCCATTTCGTCGACAGCGAGGCCGTGCGTCGATTGAACGTGGCGGAAGTGCCTACCACCCGCGTGCTGCAGCCGGCGATCCGCGAGTTCCGGCAAGATCTGCAGAGTGCCAGCTACGACGTTCCGCACGAGACGCTGGGTCCAGCCGACGTGGCGGTGACGCCGCTGCTCGGCTTCGGCCGCAGTGACAACGCACTCAATGATGCCTTGCTGACGCTGTTGCGCGGCACGCGCGAGCGTCTGATCCTGCTGACGCCGTATTTCAATCTGCCCAAGCCAGTGCGCGTCGTGCTCGGTCAGCTGCTGCGGCGCGGCTGCGAGATCGACATCATGGTCGGCGACAAGACCGCCAACGATTTCTACATCTCGCCAGGGCAGCCGTTCAAGACGATCGGCCTGCTGCCGTATCTGTACGAAAACAACCTGCGCCGCTTCGCGCGCGCGCATCGCCGGCAGATCGACAGTGGCCAGCTGAACATCCATCTGTGGCGCGACGGCGACAACAGCTATCACCTGAAAGGCCTGTTCGTCGACGACGACGTAGCTGTGCTGACGGGAAACAACCTTAACCCGCGTGCGTGGGCGCTGGATCTGGAGAACGGCCTGGTGCTGCGCGACCCCTCGCGCCTGCTGCATGCGAAACATCAGGCTGAGTGGACGGCGTTGAAACGGCATGCCACACGGTTATCCGATTACCAGGCGCTGGAAAGTCCGCGGCATTATCCGGCGTTGGTGCGCAAGCAGCTGAGGCGACTCAATCGCACCCGGCTCGATCGGCTGGTCAATCGGCTGCTCTGAGCAAGGCGGCTTTTGCAGAAGCGACTTCGATCGCTTCCGCACTCGGAATCGCACGCTTACGACTGCGAAGTCAGTCGCTGCAGCCGCATGCCCAGCCAACGCTGCACGTCGGGCCATTCGCCGGCCAGGATGCTGTAGCAGACCGTATCGCGCAGGCTGCCGTCGGGGCGGCGCTTGTGCGCGCGCAACACGCCTTCGCGCTGAGCGCCGAGGCGTTCGATGGCACGCTGCGAATCGAGGTTGCGATGGTCGGTGTGGAACTCCACCGCCACGCAACCCAGTGCTTCGAATGCATGCCGCAACAGCAGTCGCTTGCAGGCGGTGTTGAGATGACTTTTCTGCCAGCGTTTCGCGTACCAGGTGTAGCCGATCGCCAGGCGCGGCAATTCGGGCACAACGTCGTAATAGCGGGTGGTGCCGACGATCTCTCCGCTGGATGTCTCGCGCACGGCGAATGGCAGCATCAGGCCATCGGCCTGACCCTGCAGGGCTTTTTCCACATAGCCGCAGGCCTGGCCCGGCGCGGGTGCGCTGGTGAACCACAGCTTCCACAGTTCGCCGTCGGCGGCGGCGGCTTCAAGCGCCGGCACGTGATCGAGGCTCAGCGGTTCCAGCACGACGTGTTCGTCGTGCAGGCGGGTCGGTGCAAGGTGGTTCATCGGCATTCCGGCGAGCAAGGCTCAGGCGTCGAGGTCGGGGATCAGCTTGCTCTCGAGTCGGGCGATGTTGTCTTTCAGCAGCAGCTTGCGTTTCTTCAGGCGGGTCAACTGCAGCTCGTCGCGGCCGATCGCGGTAGCCAGCTGATCGATCGCTGCATCGAGGTCACGATGCTCCATCCTCAGCTCGGCGAGCAGATGGACGATTTCAGAGTGATCCTGAACCTGCATGGCGATAGCGGCGGTTTGGGGCGGTTCTCCTAGTCTAACGCCGTTTGCCCGTTCGGAAGCCGGGCGAGGAGCCCGCTACAATGGGGGTTCTTTCCGTCCGATTGGCCGTTATGTCCGCTCAGCCCGAATTTGTCCGCACGCCAGCCGCCGAGGCCGACCGACTGGCCCGGCGCCTGCGGCGCCAGGTCGGTCAGGCGATCGGCGATTTCGGCATGATCGAGGACGGCGACAAGGTGATGGTGTGCCTGTCCGGCGGCAAGGATTCCTACACCCTGCTGGATCTGCTCCTGCAACTGCAGGCGAAGGCGCCGGTGCGCTTCGAGCTGATCGCGGTGAACCTCGACCAGAAGCAGCCGGACTTTCCCGAACACGTGCTGCCGGATTACCTCAGCGCACGCGGCGTGCCGTTCCACATCATCGAGCAGGACACCTACAGCACGGTGACGCGGGTGATCCCGGCCGGCAAAACCATGTGCAGTCTGTGCTCGCGGCTGCGGCGCGGCGCGCTGTACAGCTGGGCGGCGGCCAACGGCATCACCAAGATCGCGCTTGGTCATCATCGCGACGACATCCTTGCCACGTTCTTCCTCAATATGTTCTATCAGGCGCAGCTGAAGGCGATGCCGCCGAAGCTGCGTTCCGACGATGGCCGTCATGTGGTGATCCGGCCGCTGGCATATTGCCGCGAAAGCGACATCACCGAGTACGCGGCGCAGCAGCAGTTCCCGATCATCCCGTGCAACCTGTGCGGCTCGCAGGACAACCTGCAGCGCAAAGCGGTGCAACGCATGCTGGCCGAATGGGAGCAACTGCAGCCCGGTCGCAGCGAGAATATCTTCCGTGCGCTGGCCCATGTGTCACCCTCGCAGCTGGCCGATCGCACACTGTTCGATTTCAGTCTGGGTGCGTCGCCGGCGGAAACGTCGGCATGGATGACCGACGCAGCGGATGAGACAGCGGCCGCGCAAGCTTGAACACCCCCTACCTTTCCACACCACCTGCCGAGTAATCACCGTGTCCTTCTTTGCATCCGTTGAAATGGCCCCGGGCGATCCGATCCTGGGTCTGACCGAGACCTATCTGGCCGATCCGCGTCCGGGCAAGATCAATCTGGGCGTGGGTATCTACATCGACGAGCAGGGCCGCATCCCGCTGCTGCCGACGGTGCACGAAGTGGAGCAGGCGCTGGTGTCGGCCGGCAAACCGCGCGGCTACCTGCCGATCGACGGCTTGCCGGCATACAACCAGCTCACCCAGCAGCTGCTGT
>DASZCB010000233.1:0-4029 GCA_035943575.1 Rhodanobacter sp.
CAATCGTTTCACCGCCATCCAGTGTGCCTCGCCGAGCGCCTCGGGCGGGGCGTATGGCAACAGCACGAACTGGCCGATCAGCGAGTACAGCACCCATACGAACAGCCCGATCAGCAGCGCGCTCTTGGCGAATGCCTTGATTACCTCGACCAGATTCTCCTGCGAGAAGATCCGCTTCATGCCTTCGGCCGGATTCACACGGCTCGCATCGGGCTTGACCTTCTTCGGCGCAAACACCGGTCCCACCTGCAGGAATTCGACCAGCACGCCGATCGCCATGGCACCAAGCAGGAACGGCACGGTCAACCAAAGGAATACCTCCAGCGTCTTCACTCCGGCGTGGTGCAGGGCTCGGCCAAATGGCTGATTGAAATCCTGCATCACGGTGTTGAACAATCCGTCGAGACGCGCGTGGATCATGGGCATGCCTAGCATCACCATCAGCAGCCAAGCGAGTACCAGCGCGGTGCTGGTGAGCTCGCGGCTCTTGGGCACGTCGCCATCCCTGCGCGCGTCGCGCAAACGCTTGGGCGTCGGTTTTTCGGTGCGGTCACCGCTGTCCTGGTTCTTGTCGGCCACGCTTCACCTGCCTGCTCTGCATGTGCAGTGTGGCCATAGCCGGGAACGACCACCACCTAGGGATTGCCCCAGCTGTCCGTGCAGTACCAGCGACCTAGACTTGATGCCGCCATCCACCCGTGAACCGATACGCCATGAACCTCGGCCCCATCCCATCGCGCACTGTTTCACTGCCTGTCGGCGGTGTCGATGCGGTTGCGATACGCGGCCCGGCGGGGGGCGGGCCGCTCGATGCGATCAGCGGCAACCATCTGATCGGCCTGGATGTGTGGGCCGGCGTGGGCGCCTCCGATCGGTCGTTCCAGGCGACGGGCGCATCCCGCGGGCCGGCATTGGGCGATATCGAGCAGATGGTCAGCCATATTCTTGCGCCGCTGGGTTGAGCGTCCGGTCTCAGGCTTTACACCATTTCCCACCATGGCTGGCCGGTTAAGCTTATGTCCATGGAATCCGCCACCCACCCGCTCGCCGAGCCGCTGCTGGAAACCACGCGGCGATTGATAGGCGCACTGCAGCAGGAGCCGTCGGGCGACATGCGCCTGGCGCTGGCCAAGCGGCTGGTGCGCCAGCTAGGCGACGAGGCTTATCCGGTCTTCCTGAAGATCCTGCTGATCGTCGCCGAAAGCGAGGATGCGGCTGCCAAGCAGCTCGTCACCGACCTGCTCGCCGCGGCGGCGCAGCGCATGGACCTGCCTAGCGGGCAGCTGAGTGCCTGGGGCGGTTCGATCCGCGTCGACGGCGAGGAGAATCCGCCGGGCGCGCAGACGCCGCTGACGCGCAGGCGCCTGCTCGGTCCGATCGAATATCTCACCGTGTGGTATTGCCAGCAGACCCAGCGCCCGATGCTCGACGAGTCACTTTACGCCGACGCGCTGCGCAAGCTGGTCGGCCTGTTCGGAATGAACGCGCAACTGCGCGAACTCTACGCGGGTAAGCTGGTCGCCGATGCCGGCAACGAACTCGAGGGCACGTTCACCCGCGACAGCCGCGACATTCTCAGCCGGCTCGCGCAGAGCTGGCAGCAGGCGGCCAACACCACCGAGCAGATCGTGCAGGCCGCACTGCGCGGTACCGCGCCCACCGATCCGGTGCCCAGCGGATGGATCGTGCATCGTCTCTGAGTGTGAGTGTCAGGTGTAAAGGCGCCTCGCCTCGCGCCATGCGGATGCTTCCAGCTCGTATCGGTGCACCAGCTCCAGCTGCTCGCCCATGCCATGGAAACCGAAGCGCAAGAGGACGCTGCGTGCGGTGCGGTGATCGCGATGACAGAAGCCCAGCAGACGGGGCAGCCCCAGCACGTCGAATGCCTGCCGGCATAGCAGGTGGCCACCCTCGATCGCGAACCAGCGCCCCCAGACCTGCGGCATCAGGCGCGCACCCACCTGCACGTCGTCGGTTCCGTCCACCGGCAATAGCGAAAAGGTGCCGACGAAGTGGCCGTCGTGGGTGTCTGCGCGCCACGTGCCCAGTCCGGGCGATTCGGCGTAATCGCGATTGATGCGCGCGACCTGCGCGGCTACGTCGATGAAACGTGTTGGGCTCTCGACCAGCAGCGGATGCGTCAGTGTGCACGCATACAGACGGCTGAGCGCCGGAATGTCCGCGTAGCGGATACTGCGAAGCTGCATTCGTCGCGATCGCGCGAAGGCATCCCCGGAAAAGTCATCCGCCTCTTTCGGCGCATCGGGCGCCGTCTCGATGGTCACGGAAGGAATGAAGCCGTGTCGGTTCATGTCGAACTCGCTGCCGCTGTTGAATACGCGCGCTGCCATCTTGCGAACGCATGACTGTTTCGTGTCAGTGGGGACTTTCCATCACCGTACCTGCGCTGCCTAGCTCGGGGATTCCCTAGTGCGGGCCCTGATCGAGATACTTGCAGGTGATGAGGCGGACCTCGGGTTTGCCCTAGGTTGATCGTCGCGACGGCCGGCGCACACTTTGCCGACACACTACTTTTTTGTCCAATCAAACAGCGAGTCGATCCCATGGCCACTGAGGCAAACAAGCAGGGCAGCGCGCGTCAGGCGGTGCTCGATGATTTCACGACATCGCTGCAAGGGCAGTCGAAGATGCCGCCTGCCGCCCGGCACGAAACCGCGCAGTTGTTCGAGCAGGCACTGCAGGACGCCGCTGGCCAGTGCCGCACCCCGGAAGAGGTTCTCGACGACTGGACGCGCACCACCGACGAGTGGAGCGCACGTCTGGAAGCGATGCAGAAGCGCGACGAGATCAGCGCCACCGACGTGGCCGACATCATCCGCCAGTTCGACGACGTGACGCACAACCTGCGGGCGATCCAGCAACGCAGCCAGGCGCACACCGATACGGACGAACGCACCGTGCCGCTTCCGCAAGGCATGCCATCGGACGTCGCCCGCGCGTTCGAACAGCAGCTGCGCAAGCCCTAGGTACAACCCTAGCTAGGGACTGTCCCAGCTGGTTGCGGCGACCGCTTCGAGGACAATGAAACCCGCAACAAGTCCCCAGACCTCGATCAACCCATTTGGCAAGCGCCCTTTTCAAGTCAGACCCGATTCCAGGAGAAATGACATGTCAGTTTCCAGCACATCACCGATTTCCTTTGGTACCTCCAGCTCGGCCTCCGGCGATGGCAGCTGGATGGCGCAGGTTGCCGAGGCGCTGGCCAAGGCCATGAGCAAGCTGCAGCAGCGCATGATGGACGACGGCAAGAACATGAGTTCGAACGACAAGAACACCTCCGACAATGCCAATGCCGACCTGCAGGTCGCCACGCAGGAATACTCGCTGATCGTCACCGCGATAAGCACCGTCATGAAGACCATAGGCGAGGCGGACAATTCGCTGGCGCAGAAACAGTAAGCGTCGCTCCACGAGCATGCAGAAGCGCCGGGTTCGCCCGGCGTTTTTTTTTGCCGCCGCGATGCCGCCCCAGCGTCCTAGGGAAACTCCGTATTGTCGGCAATGCGGGCGATCCGCTTAGATGAGAGAACCTCATCATTCCCTGCGAGCATCGCCATGTTTCCCATCGACTCCAGTTCGTCCGTCCGCTATGCCGTCGCAACGCCGCCACCGCCACTGATCGTCACGGTCAAGCCGCACGACACGGTGGAGAGCCTCGCAAAGACCTTTCAGGTGACGCCGGAAGAACTGGCGCGCAACAACGGCATCGCAACTACCACGACGCTCACCGAAGGCCAGGTGCTGACGCTGCCGACCAATGCGGTGCAACCCGAACAGACCGCGGTGGGAACGCAGACACCGCAGACGCCGAAGCAGAAAACCGACGCGGCGTACGCAGCCTACCAGGAGGCGCAGAAGCTGCTCGCGAGCGACAGGAAATCGCCCGCAGGTCGCGCCGATATCAATGCCGACAGTGCCGGTGTCGCGCAGGCGAAGCAGACGTTCGATGCCGCCGTGCAGGCCGAGATCGCCGGCAACGTCGCCACCGCCAACGCCGGCGTGCCATCG
>DASZCB010000234.1:0-2502 GCA_035943575.1 Rhodanobacter sp.
AGTCGTTGCCGCAGCACTGTTCGAACAGCGTGCTCATCAAGGCTTGCACACGCTCGTCGCTGATTCGGTAGTAGATCGTCTGCGCCTCGCGTCGACCGCTCACGACTCCGTCGCGGCGCAGCAGCGACAGATGTTGCGACACCACGCTTTGCGCCAGATCCAGCGACTGCGCCAGCCCACCCACAGAGCATTCGCCCTGCATCAGCTGGCACAGCAGCAGCAGGCGGTTGTGGCTGGCCATCGCCTTGAGCAACGCGATCGCTTCGTCGGCATGCCGGTGCATCTTCTGCCCGGACGACAGGGTTCGGACGAGCTTGCCCGCGGGTGCGCCACGCTTGCTGGTCGCGTTCATCGGCCGCGCCCGTCAGCCGACAGACGCGAATGAAGCGCCGAGAGGTCGTAGCCAGCCTCACGGGCGATCTGCAGAATGGTGTCGGCCGGACCGTTTGCCTGCAGCGCCCACAGCATGGTCGAGCGCGTGCCAGTGCGGCAGAAAGCCAATACCGGTCGGGGCAGCGTGTCGAGCGCATCGGCGAACTCCTGCATCTGCACGTCGGACAACTGACCGGACACGACCGGGATGTGCCGATAGTTGAGGCCTGCCTGTCGCGCCGCCACCTCCAGCAACGCGCTAGCCGGCTGACCCTCGACTTCGCCGTCGGGGCGATTGTTGATGATGCTGCGAAAGCCCTGCGCGGCCAGCGTCGCGATGTCGGCGACGTCGATCTGTGCGGCAACGCTTAGCTGGCCAGCCAATGGATGGATCTGCACGGATATTTTCCTCGTTATTGAACGCGCGATGGGTTCAGATCGCGTCCAGCGGAATCTTCAGATAGCGCACGCCATTTTCCTCGGCCGGCGGCAACTGGCCGGCGCGCATGTTCACCTGCACCGCCGGCAGGATCAGTCGCGGCATCGGCATCGTGGCATCGCGCGCGACGCGCATCGTGACGAACTGCGCTTCACTGATGCCGTCGCGTACGTGGATGTTGTCGCGGCGCTCGGCACCCACTGTGGTTTCATGCGCAAACTGATCACGGCCGGCAGCCTTGTAGTCGTGGCACAGGAATATCCGGGTGTCATCCGGCAGCGCAAAAATCTTTCGGATCGAGCGGTACAGCACGCCCGCGTCGCCACCGGGGAAATCACAGCGCGCCGTGCCGTAGTCGGGCATGAACAGCATGTCGCCGACGAAAGCTGCGTCGCCGATCAGGTGCGTCATGCACGCTGGCGTATGGCCCGGTGTGTGGATGGCCGTCGCCTCGATGCTGCCGATCATGTAGCGTTCGCCGTCGGTGAACAGGTGGTCGAACTGGCTGCCGTCGCGCCGGAATCCATCGCCTGCATTGAGCAGCTTGCCGAAGGTTTCCTGCACTACGCGGATGTGTTCGCCGATACCCAGTTTGCCACCCAGCTTTGCCTTCACATACGGTGCCGCCGACAAATGGTCGGCATGCACGTGTGTATCGATCACCCACTCCACGTCGAGTCCTTCGGCTTGCACAGAGGCGATCAATGCATCGGCCGACTCGCGCCCGGTGCGCCCCGCCGCCGCATCGTAATCGAGCACCGTATCGAGCACCGCCGCCTTCATCGTGGCCGGATCCCACACCACGTAGCTGAAGGTGTTGGTGGGTTCGTGGAAGAACGCTTTCACTGCCGGACGTTGCATGGTCGGCTCCTCGGAATGGCTGCGATCAGGCTTTGGCGATAGGCCGGTGCGTTGCCGATCAGGACACCGCCGAGCATGGTGCCGAGGCAGGGATGCGTGGCCTTGGCTTGTATATTCAAGAATATGAATGTATGGAAATCCCGGATCGCCCACAAGCCTTCCGCACGACGTCAGCGCACACGATGCACGGCTCAGTGCGCTGCGGGCGAGGCACCAAGCAGCTGGCCGTTCACCGTAGTGCCGTACAGCGAATTCGGGTCGTCGTGGTACTTCGCCCGCGTCTCGGCGAGGTTGCCGGTGTAGCGAGGATCCTGCGGGCGTTCGTGCGCATTCATGAACATCGCCACGTCCCAGGCGTCCTGATCGCTCAGCAAGCCGCCGCGGCTGAGCGGCATGTTCGCCTTGATGAAGGCGGCCGCGTTGTCCAGCTGATGCATGCCGGCGCCCCAGTTGAACGACTGCGGCCCCCACAGCGGCGGAAACACGTTGCGTCCGGCGACCTGCTGGCCCTGCCCGTCGTCGCCATGGCACAGCGCGCAATCCTGCTTGAATACGATGGCGCCGCGCGCATAATCCGGCGGCTGCGACGGCTTGAAACCCTGCTTCGGATAACCGGCACCTTTCAGCGCGACGCCGACCGGCGCGCCCTTCGCCATCCACCATGCATAAGTTTCCAGTGCCACCATCTCCGCACTGTCCAGTGGCGGCACCTTGCCGTTCATGCTGAAACGGAAGCAGCCCTGCAGGCGCTCACCGAAGGTGTTCACGCGGCCGTTCTTCTTGCGGTACTGCGGATACATGCCGTAGGCGCCCCACAACGGCGCCGAGTT
>DASZCB010000235.1:0-5150 GCA_035943575.1 Rhodanobacter sp.
AACCACCCACGGCTTCAGCATCGGCATCACGCTGCCGCTGTTCGACCGCAATCGCGGCAACATCGCGATCGAGAAAGCCACCCGGCAGCAGCTGAAAGACGACTACGCGGCGCGCATGCTGGATACCCGCAGCGACATGCAGCGGCTTGTCGCCGATCTCGCCACGCTGACACAGCAGCGCGCGGCCCTGGCCGCCCATGCGCAGCAGCTGGACGCGGCCCGCCGTGCTGCCGAAGCGGCGTGGCAGCAACGCCTGCTTGACTGGCCGACGTACCTGGCTATCCGCAGCAATGCGCTGAGTGCCGACCTCGATCTGCTCGATCTGCAACAGCAGCAGGCCACCCAGGCGATCGCGCTGGAAGCCCTGCTCGGCAACACCGATCTCGCCACCACCCACCCTGTCCCCGTCAAAGCAGCCACGCCATGAACCGTTCAGTCCTTTTGCCTAATCTGTGCGTGCTATTGCTGGTCGGGCTGCTGGCTGGCTGCGGCCATGGCGCTGCGGATGACGATGAGGCCGCCGCTCCGGCTGGCCAGGTCGCGGTGACCACGGCGACGCCGGTGCAGCAAACCTTCCACGACATCGTCGAGGCTTGGGGCAGCGCGACCGGCGATCCGCAACACGCGCGCTCGATCAGTCTCGCGCATGGCGGCCAGGTGATTGCCGTGAGCGTGGCGGCCGGGCAGACCGTCAAGCGCGGCCAGCCACTGCTGATGGTCACGCCCGATCCGGCGGCGCGCAACACCTACCAGCAGGCGCAGAGTGCGCTGACCCTGGCCAGTGGCGAGCTCAAGCGCACCGAACAACTGGCCGCGCAACGGCTGGCCACGCAGTCGCAACTCGCTGCCGCCCGCAAGGCGCTGGTCGATGCACAGACAGCCCTCGACGCGCAGCACGCGCTCGGCGGCGGTACGGCCGAGGAAACCGTCGCGGCGCCCGCCGACGGCGTGGTCACGACGCTCAGCGTGGGGCTGGGCGATCGCTTTGCGGCGAATGCGCCGCTGCTCGGCTTCACGCCCGCGCATGCGCTGGTCGCCCAGCTCGGCGTACAGCCGGATGATGCGGCGAAGCTGCATGCGGGCATGCCGGTGCAACTGCGCAATGTGTATGGCGCGACCGAGTTTGCCGGCACGCTGCGCATGATCGGACAGTCGGTGGATCCGCAGAGCCATCTTCTAAGTGCCCAGGTCGAGCTTCCCGCCGAGGCCAGTGCAACGCTGGTGGCCGGTACCGCCGTCGGCGCGCAGATCCGCACGGCCGATTTCAGTGCGTGGGCTGTTCCGCGTGCCGCGGTGCTGCATGACGAGCACGGCGATTATGTGTACCGGGTCGAGCGCGGTCACGCCAAACGCGTCGGCGTGACGCTGCGCAGCCCCGACGGCGATACCGTCGGCGTGCAGGGTTCCCTTAATGCGCAGGCCAGGGTGATCGTACTGGGTGCCTACGAGCTCGGTGATGGCGATGCGGTGCGGGAGTCTGCCAAGTGAGCATCACCGCATGGATGCAACGACATCGTCGTTCGCTGCTGTTTCTCGCCTTGATGTTGACGATCGGCGGTATCGCCAGCGCGCTGTGGATGCCGGTGGCGCTGTTTCCGAATGTGGCGTTCCCGCGTGTGCAGGTCACCCTGGATGCCGGCGATCGTCTGGCCGACCAGATGGCCATCGAGGTGACCACCCCGGTTGAAGAGGCGATTCGTCGCGTGCGTGGCGTGCGCGACGTGCGTTCCACCACCAGTCGGGGCAGTGCCGATATTGCGGTGACGTTCGACTGGGGCGCGGACATGGCCGGGGCACTGCAGGAGGTCAACGCGGCGGCCGGGCAGATTCTCCCGCAGCTGCCCGCCGGCACCCAGTTGTCCACCCGGCGAATGGATCCGACCACGTTTCCCGTACTGGCCTACAGCCTGCGTTCGCACGCGCAGTCGCCGGGTGCCTTGCATGACCTGGCGGAGTACCAGCTGCGCCCGTTGCTGAGTGGCATCAGCGGCGTTGCCCAGGTTCAGGTACAGGGCGGCGAGGTGGCCGAGTTCCATGCCGATGTCGATCCCGGCAAGCTGCGCGCATTGAACCTGAGTCTGAGTGACGTCGCCGGCGCGGTCAGCCATGCGGCGACGATCCAGGCGATGGGCCGCGTTTCCGACCATTACAAGCTGTATCTGCTGCTGGCCAACAACCAGCCGACCACCGTCGCGGCGCTGCGCAACGTCGTGGTTCGTGCCGGCTCCGCCGGAGTGGTACGACTGGCCGATGTGGCGGCGGTCAATCTCGATCATGTGCCGCAGTGGATCCGCGTCAATGCGGATGGCCAGAACGCCGTCCTGCTGCAGGTCTATCAGCAGCCCGACGGCAACAGTGTGCAGATCGCCAGCGAAGTGAAGCAACGCCTGGCCGACTATGCCCCGCAGATGCCGGTCGGCGTACAGATCGCCAACTGGTACGACCAGACCCAGCTGGTGACCGGCGCGGCTACCAGCGTGCGCGACGCGATCCTGATCGGCATCGTGCTGGCTGGTCTGGTGCTGTTCGTGTTCCTGCGCAATACGCGGGTGATCCTGGTCGCGCTGATCGTGGTGCCGGCGGTGCTGGCGATCACCATGCTGCTGCTGTCCGTATTGGGCATGAGCTTCAACATGATGACGCTCGGTGGCATGGCCGCGGCGGTCGGCCTGATCATCGACGACGTCATCGTGATGCTCGAACACATCATGCGTCGGCTCAATCAGGGCGAAGGCGAAGTGCATGAGCGCATCGCCGGCGCGGCGTGGGAGTTCACTCGCCCGCTGACCGGTTCCAGCGCCGCCACCGTGGTGATCTTCCTGCCGCTAGCGTTCCTGACTGGCGTTACCGGCGCGTTCTTCAAGGCGCTGTCACTGACCATGGCCAGTGCGCTGATCATTTCCTATCTGCTGACCTGGATCGCGGTGCCGCTGCTGGCCGAACGCTTCCTGGACAAGCGCCATTTGGTCGAACATCCGCAAGGTCGTTTTACCAAGGGCATGATGGAGCGCTATGAGAACGTGCTGCAGCGCTGGCTGAAACGGCCGTTGCTGGTGTTGCTGCTGGTCGTGCCGTTGCTGCTGCTGGGCGGCGTGGCGTATACGCAGGTTGGCACCGGTTTCATGCCGAAAATGGATGAGGGTGGCTTCATCCTCGATTACCTGTCCAAGCCCGGCACCTCGTTGGAGGAAACCGACCGCTTGCTGCGGCAGGTCGAGACGATCATTCGTGCAAACCCCAATGTCGATACCTACTCGCGGCGTACCGGCCTGCAGCTGGGCGGCGGCCTCACCGAGGCGAATCAGGGCGACTTCTTCGTACGCCTGAAAAATGGCTCACGCCCCTCGACCGAAGAGGTGATGACGCAGGTGCGCACCGAAGTCGAGCAGAAAGTGCCTGGGCTGGATATCGAATTGTCGCAGTTGATGGAGGACCTGATCGGCGATCTGGTGGCGGTGCCGCAGCCGATCGAGATCCAGCTCTACAGCGATGATCCGGTGGAGCTGAACGCCGCTGCCAGCAAGGTCGCCGCCGCGATCAGCAAGATCACCGGCGTGGTCGGCGTGCGCAACGGCGTCAATCCCGCTGGCGATGCGCTGACCGTGCAGGTCGATCCGGCCAAGGCTGCGCTGGAAGGGCTCGATCCGACCAGCGTTACCGATCAGGTAACGGAGGCGATCGATGGCACGGTGGCTGCCCAATTGCCGGTAGGTAGCAAGGTGGTAGGCGTACGCGTGCGTCTGCCGGAGAATTCACATCAACGGCTGGAGCAGGTCGCCGCGTTGCCGATACGTGCGGGCGACGGTCACCTGCTGCCGCTGTCGCGGGTGGCCACGCTGCGGCAGGTGCAGGGCCAGCCGGAAATCACCCGCGACAATCTCAAGCGAATGGTCGCGGTCATCGGCCTCATCAGCGGGCGCAGCCTCGGTTCAACCATCACCGACGTCAAGAAGGTATTGGCCCAGCCGGGCTTGCTGCCGAAAGGCATGTTCGTCCAGCTCGGAGGCCTGTACCAGCAGCAGCAGCAAGCGTTCCGTGGGCTGACCATCGTGATGCTGGCGGCGATCGCGCTGGTGTTCACCCTGCTGCTGTTCTTGTACGAGAGTTTCCGCGTGGCGCTGGTGATCCTGGCGATGCCGCTGCTGGCGATCCCGGCGGTGTTCACCGGGCTGTGGCTGACCGGTATCGAGCTCAACATCTCGGCGATGATGGGCATGACGATGATCGTCGGCATCGTCACCGAAGTGGCGATCTTCTATTTTTCCGAACTGGAGGAGGCGGCTGCCGAAGCGCCGTTGCACGAGGCGCTGCATGAAGCGGGCAAGCACCGCACCCGCCCGATCCTGATGTCCACCCTCGCGGCGATGCTCACCTTGTTGCCGCTGGCGCTCGCCCTCGGTCAGGGTTCGCAGATGCAGCAGCCACTGGCGGTGGCGATCATCGCCGGCCTACTGGTGCAGGTGCCGCTGGTGCTGCTGGTGATGCCGGTGCTGTACTCGCTGTTGCGGCGTCGCGATCAACCCGCAGCAGGCGCCGTCGAAGCGCACTGAACAAGTCTGTACGTGCTGCCAGCGCCATGGCGCTGGTCCTCTCCCTTCTGCCCAGGGTACCTGCCATGCAACGACTTATCCGCAACCTTCTGCCCACTTCGCTGCTGGTACTGGCCCTGCTACCGCAGACAGCCGCGGTCGCCGCGGCGCCATCGCGCATGCAACTGCTTTCGAGCCTGCCGCTGGGCGGCACGGGCGGCTGGGACTATCTGGCTTTCGACGCAGCGCGACATCATCTTTTCGTCAGCCGCGGCGACCGCGTGCTGGTGATCGACGTCGCCGAGCGCAAACAGATCGGTACCATAGCCGGCACCGAGGGCGTGCATGGCATTGCGATCGCGCCGAACCTGCACCGCGGCTTCACCAGCAACGGCAAGAGCGCGTCGGTGACGGTGTTCGACCTGGACTCCCTGAAGACCGTTGCGACCGTGCAAGGCACCGGCGAGAAGCCCGACGCGATCCTCTACGACAGCGCCTCGCAGCATGTGCTGACCTTCAATGGCAAGAGCCGCTCGGCGAGCGTGATCGACCCGGTCGCCAACAAGGTGGTCGCCAGCATAGCGCTGCCAGGCAAGCCGGAATTCGCGGCATCTGACGATG
>DASZCB010000236.1:0-3538 GCA_035943575.1 Rhodanobacter sp.
ATTCCTGCGCCAGAACCTGCCACATGACCTGCCCACCGTGCTGGTGAATACCCGGCTGGCTGGCGACGACTACTGCGCGCTATCGGTGGACAACGATGGCGGCGCCCAGCTGATGGTCGAGCACCTGATGGCCGTCGGCCACCAGCGGATTGTGTTCATCCAGGGCCCACCCGGCAATCGCGACGCCGACGAGCGCGAACTTGGCTACCGCGAGGCGCTGGTCCGGCATGCGCCGGACAGCCCGGTGATCATGCTGCGCGGCGATTTCAGCGAGGAATCCGGTTACCGCGCCGGTCAGCAGGTGCTGGCGATGCAGCCGCGACCTGACGCCGTGTTCGCCGCCAACGACATGATGGCGATCGGTTGCATGGCAGCTCTGCGCGATACCGGCATCTGCGTGCCGGACGAAATCGCGGTCAGCGGTTTCGACGATGTGCCGATGGCGCGCTACGTGACACCACCGCTGACCACGATCCAAGTCCACATCGCCGAACTCGGCAGCCAGGCGATGGAGCTGCTCGGCGAACAGATCGACCACCCGGACCAACCGATGACCGGCATCCATCGTCGCGTCGCCGCCAAGCTGGTAGTACGCGGATCCACCGGCGCACCGCCGGGATAACAACCAGGCAACCAGGCCGGCGCAGGACTGCTGCCGACCGGAACCGCATCGGAACGAGATGGTTCCGGCGCTGGCGAAACGCGGGGGGCGTTCCGCTCATGGGCGAGATCAGAGCAACGCAACAGCAGAAAGTCCAACTACTTGCGCCGATTACGGGAGAGGGTCAGGTCATGGTCAATCAAACTAAGCTATCCAGACAGATATCGCTGGCTTTTGCCGGCCTTGTTGCCAGCGCGCTTCTCATGCCAGGCATCGCCACCGCACAGAACAGCACAGCGACCTTGCGCGGCCACATCACGGCACCGCAAGGCCAGGTGCCCACCGATGTCGTCGCCACCAATATCGCCACTGGCTTCGTCAGCAAATCGAAGGTCACCGCCGACGGCAACTACACCCTGCCCAGCCTGGCGCCAGGCAGTTACAACATCGTGGCCAGGGGCAACGGCAGCCATGCAAGTCAGACCGTGGCTGTGCATGTGGGTCAGTCGCTTATTTTGAACCTCGACGCCACCGCACCAGCAGCAACCAGCGCAGCCGCAGCCAACGCCAACGCCAACGCCACCAATCTGACGGGCGTCACCGTCAGTGCGAACATGCTGTTTGAGACAAAAACTTCGGAAGTCGCACAGAACGTCTCGCAAGCGCAGATCGCCAACCTGCCGCAGAACGAGCGCAACTTCCTCGACTTTGCACAACTGGTGCCCGGCGTCACCATCTCGCACGATCCCACACAGAAGTCGTTCTCATCGGGCGGTCAATCGGCCGAGAATGTAAACGTTTTCATCGATGGCGCCAGCCAGCGCAACGACATTCTCAAAGGCGGTCTGGTCGGCCAGGATTCCAGTCGCGGCAATCCGTTCTCGCAAGAGGCTATTGCCGAATACCGCGTGCTGACGCAGAACTACAAGGCCGAGTACGAGCAGGCAGGCACCGCGATCATCACCGCTGTTACCAAGTCGGGCAGCAATGAGTACCACGGCACGATCTACGATTACTTTCAGAATCAGGGGATGATCGCGCAGGATTCCTTCGACAAGAAGAATCACGTGAAGAAGCCTGATTACAAGCGTCAGCAGCGCGGCTTCAATCTGGGTGGCCCGATCCTCAAGGATCAATTGCAGTTCTTCATCAACTACGAAGAGCGCAAGGACGTCAGCAACCAAACCATATCGATCATCGATCCGCGCTTCCAGCAATACAACGGCACCTTCTCGACACCGTTTCACGAAAAGTCCTGGTTTGGCAAACTGAGTTGGCAGGTCAACCAGGACAACAATGTCGACCTGAGCTACTCCGATCGCAAGGACGTCGAAGTCGTACTGCCCTGCTGCAACACGGCCTACCAAGGGCGTACGAACCGCAACAACGACGTCAACGACCTGCTGCTGAAGTGGGAGTCGCGCGGCAACATCTGGACCAATGACTTGCTGATGGACAGCAGTCGCTACGTTTTCAACCCCACCGCGGCGAATCCGGACCTGGTGCAGTTGATCTACGAACCGAATATCGCCGTGCTCGGCGGCGCCTCCGGCTTGCAGAACAAGTCGCAGGATCAGACCACTCTGCGCGACGATCTAACCTTCAGCGGGCTGTCCTGGCATGGCGACCATACGGTAAAGATGGGCGTCAAATATGCCAGCTACAGCATCTACCTGCTGCAAAACAACAACGCAGTGCCGTCGTACAACTTCCAGATGGGATCGACCTATCCGGGTGGCTTCAACAGCCCTTATCGGGCCGTCTACGCGCCGCTGGGTACCGGTGCCAATTTGCACGACAACCAGTTAGGCCTCTATATCCAGGACGACTGGGACATTACCCAGCGCCTGCAACTGAATCTTGGCGTGCGCTGGGACTATGAGACCAATGCGCTCAACAAGGATTACGTGACACCGGCGGCGGAAATTGCGACGCTCAATTATCTGGGCCTGCAGAACAACATCAGCACCGGGCATGAGCGCAAGCCCGAAAAGGATCAGATCCAGCCACGAATGGGCTTTTCGCTCGACGTCAGCAAGTCCGGGGACCAGAGCACTACGCTGTTCGGTGGCGCGGGTCGCTACTACTCACGCACGCCGTTCGACTGGCTCAGCCAGGAACCGATCCACTCGCAGGTGCCGAACTACACCTTCCTGTTCAGTCCCGGCGGCGTGACGCCGGGGACGATTGCGTGGGATCCGAAATACCTCACCGCTGCAGGGCTGAATCAACTGCTGGCTTCCGGCAGTGCTGGCTTCAGCCAGGAAATCGACACGGTGAACAACAAGACCAGGTCGCCATACACGGACCAATTCAGCCTTGGCATAAAGCAGGTACTCGGTGACTGGACCGGCTCGCTGACCTTGAGTCGCGTGCTGGGCTACCGCCAGTTCACCTGGTTGTGGAATCGCAAGGTGGCGCCGGGCTTCTCCCTCGACAACCTGCCGGGCAGCCCGTATGGCGTGGTGCTGCACAACGGCTACAAGAAGACCCAGGCCAGCAGCGTGCTGGTCAGCGTGAGCAAGCCGTACACCACCGCTTCGGGCTGGGGTCTGGACGTGGCCTACACCTATCAGCGGGCACGCCAGCAGGGCAATGACAACTACTCGCTCGACTACGTCAGTCCCGCCGGCTATCCCGCCGATCATGTAGGTCCGAAGCACAATCTGGTGATCAGCGGCCAGGTTCATGGTCCATGGGACACCCGTTTCAGCGGCATTTTCACCTACAACTCAGGTGCGCCGTTTGACGTGTTCAAGGGCACTGCCACCTGCGACTACAACTGCAGCTATTTCCACAATGCAGAATACGGCCGCAAGTACGTCAACCTCGATCTGGCCGTCTCCAAGGAATTCCGCTGGGGCCAGAGTCAGGCATTGCAGTTGCGCTTCGACGTGTTCAACGTGTTCAACCGCGATGTCATCAATGGCTATAACG
>DASZCB010000237.1:0-9607 GCA_035943575.1 Rhodanobacter sp.
CACGCCGGCGGCGTCGAAGGGCGTGCTCTGGGCACTTTTTCTTCTATTTCCTTTCGGCATCGCCATACTGGCGGCGATCGCGATTCCGGCCTATCAGGATTTCCTCGTCCGTTCCCAGGTTGCCGAGGGCATGGTGCTGGCCGACGGCGCCAAGACTGCCATGACCGTGTACTACGAAGGCCATCACGCGCTGCCAACCGACAATGCGTCCGCAGGACTTGCGCAAAGCTCGTCGATCTCCGGCAGATACGTTTCCAGTGTGGACGTCACGGGAGGGGTCGTGACGGTGGCGTTCGATACGACCAATTCGAACCGCAGCATCCGCTACCAGACACTGGTGTTCCTGCCGGTCGTCTCAAACGACAAGATCAGCTGGAATTGCAGCAACGCCAGCACCGTGCCGGCCAGGGATCTGCCGATCTCCTGCCGAAAATAAAAACGGAACGGACACAGAAAAACCTGTGCCCGTTCAAGATTCCGAAACGTCATCGAGACTTTCAGCCACTCAATCGCTGCCGTGGCATGCCATGCAGGCGCAGCGAGAACGCCACGCCGCTGCCGTCGTCGAGGTTGCGCGCGCTGGCGATGCCGCCGTGGCGTTCGGCGACCAGGCGCACTACGTACAGGCCCAGGCCCAGGTGCGGCGCATCGCCGGGGGTGGCCTTGTCGCGCAGGCTGACCAGCGAATCGAACAACCGGCCCTGCATCGCCTCAGGCAGCAGCGGGCCCTGATTGGCCAGCTCGATCTCGGCGCCGTCCGGCGCGGCGTGCAGGCTCAACCGCAGCCAGCCATGTTCGGGCGTGAACGACAACGCGTTGTCGAGCAGCTTGTCCAGCGCCTGCGCGACCAGCTCGGGCGCGCAGTGCAAGCGCAGCGGTGCGTCGGGCAGCACGCAGTCGAGCCGGCGCGCACCGATCAGCGCGCGGTAGGCATCGGCGCAGCCGCGCACCACATCGCGCAAGTCGACATCCTCGGGTTCGGCCGCGGTGATCGAGCGCTCCATCCGGCTCGACTCGCTCATCGCGCGTACCAGCGCACCGAGCCGAGCCACTCCGTCGCGGGCGCGGGCCAGGTACGGCTGCGCCTCAGTCGGCAGCGCGCCGCGCTCTTGCAGCGCGTGCTCCAGATTGTCCAGCGACGATTTGACGATCGCCAGCGGCGTGTTGAGCTCATGCGAGAGCTTCGATGCAAGCGTGCGCAGGTAATCGGTGTAACCACCTACCACCTCGAACAGTTGCTCGAAGCTGCGCGCGAGGTCGCCTATCTCATCCGGTGCATCGGTCATCGGAAAACGACCTTGCTCGAACAAGCCGTCCAGACGTCCGTCGTTGAGTTGCGCTCGCTCGGCCGCATTGCGCAGACGACCGAGTCGCAAACTGAGCCGGGTGGCGAACGCGAGCAGGATCCCACCGGCGACCAGCAGCACGCCGAAGCTGGTCAGCAGCAGGCCAAGCAAAGCCTTGTTGGCCAGCAGCGGCACACTGCGGCTGGCCTGTTCGAGCAGCAGCACGCCATCGACCTTGCCGGCGCGTTCGATCGGCACCGCGGCGGCCAGCACCACGCTGCCGCGCTCCTCACCGCTGCGCCAGACCGAAACCGGCTTGCCGGCGCTCGCCTCACGGACCTCACTCGTGTCCAGTCGCGGCACGTCCTGCGACCACGGGTTTGCATCCTGCAGCCGGGTCGCCAGCAGCGAACGATAGACCAGCGAGGCGAACCAGCCCGGCTGGCCGTCGCTGCCTGGCGCCGTGTTCAGCCGGCCACTGCGTGCCAGCAACCAGCCCTGCGGCGCCAACACACGCGCCTGCACGCGGTCGGGCACCAGCTGCGCCAGCTCACTGGAAAGTTTGTCCGAGTAACTCTGCAAGGCCCGCGTATCGGACGCCATCCGATCGCCACCGTTCGCCGCGTCATAGACGCCGACGCCGAGTGCGCGCAGGCGCAGGTTGCGCGGCAAGCGCAGCTCGACCTGATAGCCACTGCCGTCCTCCTGCCACTGCGCAGCGAACAGGTCGGGCAGGCCATCGACCGCCGGATCGAGCGGTTGTGCCGCAAGCGGCCCCGGCGCCGCGCTGGCCAGCAGGTAGCGCCGTTGGCCGTTGGCATTGGCCAGCGTCAGGATCAGATGGTCGGCCGCCAGCGCGTTCGCATCGTCGGCATCAGCACGCGTGCGGCGGGTGTTGCGCACGACGGCATAGAGGTACAGCCCGTCATCGTTCTCGGCCAACAGCAGCTTGCCATGCTGACCCAGTGGCTGACTCCATGGCGTCAGCGGCGCCCAGTCGTCGCCATAGCCGTCCACGGTGATCGGCCCCGGCGCCGGCTGCACGTACCAGCTCGGCCTCGACTCCGGCTGCACCGCACCAGTCACCACCAAACTACGCGCTACTGCACCCGCCGACGCCAACAGCGCCTGCGCCTGACCATCGCGCAACAGCGCCTCCATCTGCCGCACGTACAACCAGCCGGCGATCGGCAGCGCCAGCGTGCACAGGGCGACCAGCAGGAGTTTTCGGCGCAGAGTCATCGGTTGCGACGATCAGCGGCCATGCACGGGCAACGCTGCCACGTCCCGCATCCAGCGCGTAGCCACTACCACCTGCATGAAGTCGTCGAGCAGCGCGCGCCGTGACGGATCGGCATCGTCGAATGCCATCGACCAGCTCAACCGGATGCCGCTGAGCTGGCCCGGATCGCAGAACGCGACCACGTCGTCGACGTGGTCGCTGCCTTGATAGACGCTCGCCTCGCACGGCATGTTCCGCTGCCGCACCACAAAGCCGGAAACCTTGCCGGCCGGATCGTGCTGCAGATAACGCTTGCGGTCAGCCTGTACCTCGGCCGCCAGCGTGGGCAGCTTGCGCGGCGACACATTAAGCACCATCACCCGCTGCGGCTTGCCGCTCCATTCTCCCTGATAGAGCACCGCATCGACGCCGATCGCATGCGCATAGGTGCAGCAGTCGCGCGTCCAGCCGGCCGGCGTGGTGACGGCGATCGCCCATGCGGGCGCATCGCCATCGCGCGCGCCGTGCGCCAGCACGTTGTCAGCCGACGTGGCCGCGTGCGCCAGCACGGTGAACATGCAAAATGCCAGTAGCAAGGCTCGCCGCATCAAGGCTTCCACCGATAACCCACACCGTGCACAGTCTCGATCGCGTCGAACTCCGGCGCCACCGCGATGAATTTCTTGCGGATGCGCTTGATGTGCGAGGTGATGGTAGCGTCGTCCACGACAAGTTCCGCCTCGCGCATCAGCTGGTCGCGATTCTTCACGTGGCCGGGGAAACGGATCAACGTGTGCACCATCCAGAACTCGGTGACGGTGAGCGGCACTTCCTCGCCGTTCCAGCTGATCCGCATGCGCTCGGACTCCATTTTCAGCGCGCCATGTTCGATCACCGTCTCGCTGGACATCGGCGCCTTCAGCGACTCGATGCGGCGAAACAGCGCGGCGATGCGCGCGGCCAACTGATGCAGGCTGGTGTCCTTGCTGAGGTAGTCGTCGGCGCCCAGGCGCAGACCGGAGATCACGTCGAAATCCGAATCGCGCGCGGTAAGGAAGATCAGCGGCAAGGTGGATGACTTTGCGCGCAGTTCGCGGCACAGATCGAAACCGCCTTCCGGCTCGTCGCCGAGGCCGATGTCGATGATCACCAGCTCCGGCAGCCGCATCGCGAATGCAGTGGAGGCTTCGCGCCGCGAGCCGTAACCGCGCGCGTCGTAGCCGAAGCGATTCAGCGCCTCGACGTAGTTGGCACGGATCAACGGTTCGTCTTCGACGATGGCAATGCTGCGGCCCATGGCGCGCTCCCTGAGTAGTGCGCGCAGCGTGCTATGCGAACCGCCGCGACGCAAGCCACAGAACGCGAGTGCCCGCGTTTCGCCACAAGCCAGCGGCAAGCTGGCCCGATTGCGCCGGCGCCAGCGCCCGGGCCGGATGTTTGATGTGCATCACGCACCACGCAGAGAGCCGGACCATGTCGAAAATCGAATCCAGAGATAACGACCCGAACGCCGAGTTGCGCAGCTTCGAGCCACTGCGCGTGACGCTGGCGCTGGGTGCCCTGCTGCTCGGCTTCCTGCTCAGCCTTCACTGAGGTGAACGCCATGCACACGTCCCGTTCCAGCCCATTCCAGTTTGATCAGTTTGCCGTGGAAGGCATCCGTGCGCCCGGCGCGAAGGGAATCGCGCCGGGCGCGGGGCACGAGGAGACCGATCCCGACTGGCAGCCCGTGTAAGCCGTCATACCCGTATTCCGTCCGACATGGTGGTTCCTTTCCCCTCCTTGCGAGGGGATTTTTTCAACCTGAACCCGATCGACCGCCGAGGCTGCGCGTTCATAATTCTGTCGGGAACCAAACCGGATCGACCCGGTCAGAATTGTTGATTGGTAGCGTTCCATTGCCGTGGAACGTGTCGGTACGGCAACTGACCCTCCCTTTGCAGCGGTCGTATCGGCACACCACCAATCGATGATGTTTCCTCTCACGTCCCGACGACGTTTATCCCGGCGCAGCCGTTCACTGCGCCGGGATTTTTATGCGCGGATGTTTTGTGGCGGAGGCCGCCGGGCAGCTGACGCTCAGTCAATCGGCGTGCGCATCACGGCTGGGAATTTCAGCCGATAGCCTTGCGCATGGCGTCGATCTCGGCGCGGTAATCCTTGGCATGGAAGATCGCCGAACCGGCGACAAAGGTGTCCGCGCCGGCGGCGGCAATCGCGCCGATGTTGTCGGCGGTGACGCCGCCATCCACTTCGAGTCGGATCGCACGGCCACTGGCCTCGATGCGCTGGCGCGCCTGGCGCAGCTTGTCCAGCGTGCCGGGAATGAATTTCTGCCCGCCGAAACCCGGATTGACCGACATGATCAGGATCAGGTCGAGCTTGTCCATCACGTAGTCCAGATAATCCAGCGGCGTGGCCGGGTTGAACACCAGGCCGGCTTGGCAACCTAGCTCCTGGATCAGTCCCAGCGTGCGGTCGATATGCTCGCTCGCTTCCGGATGAAAGCTGATCAGGCTGGCACCAGCCTTGGCGAAGTCTGGCACGATGCGGTCGACCGGTTTGACCATCAGATGCACATCGATCGGCGCGGTAATACCGTACTTGCGCAGCGACTGCAGCACCATCGGGCCGATCGTAAGGTTCGGCACGTAATGGTTGTCCATCACGTCGAAGTGCACCCAGTCGGCGCCGGCGGTCAATGCGGCGGCGGTGTCCTCGCCCAGTCGTGCAAAATCGGCGGCGAGGATGGACGGGGCAATGATCGGGGTTTGTTTGCTCATGATTTTTCTCGGTGCGGAAACGTGCCGGCCGTGCCAGATCAAGCTTACTTGAAGCCGCGCTGTTCCTTGATCCGGTCGTAAGCGGCATTGATTTCGCTGGCGCGCGACTCGGCACGCTTGCGCATGTCTTCGGGCAGATCGCCGAGGCGATCGGGGTGATGTTCGGAGATCAGCTTGCGATAAGCGCGCTTCACCGCGCGATCGTCGACGTTGCGCTCGATGCCGAGCACAGCATATGGATCCGGTCCTTGCGGCGTGCGCTGCGGCGGTGTGTAGCCGCCACCAGCCGAACCGCCGTACCCGTAGCCACGCTGGCTGCCAGCACCGGCGTTCCACGCGTAACCCTTCATTGCCATCAGCGCCATCAGCTCCATGTCGCTGATCCGCAGCGCGAACGCGAGCTGGCGCAGGATCGACATTTTCTCCGGCGCCGGATTGCCCTCGGCCAGTACCGTCTCGATCACCACATCGAGCACCGGGAACGCATGGTCGCGGCGCATGCCGACCCAGTTGCGCAACGCGGTGATGGTCTGGGTCACATCGAATTCCGGCTGCTTGCCGACGTTGAAGCTGACCGCGGCCTGCTTGCGCTGCTCGGCATCCAGCCCGATCCGCGTCATCAGTCGCTCGGCCACGGCGATCTCCGCCTCCGACACGCGACCGTCCGATTTCGCCACCGCGCCAAGCAGGGTGAATAGCGGCCCGACATAACCACCGGCTTCCGGCGTGGCCTGCTTGCGCTGGCTGTGGCGCAGGTTGTCGAAGATGAAGCCGATCACCGCACCGGTGATCGCACCAGGCAGATGGCCGATGATCAGGCCGAAGAACGCGAACCACAGCGTGTAGGAAAAACTCATGGACGGACCTGTGGTTGCGGCGACTGTGCGCTGTACCAGCGCGCCAGCGCGTCGAGGTCGACGGCGCTGACCGGGCCGATCGCGGCACGCATCACCGGCACGTTGCGGCTGCCGTCGCGGTACTGCTTGAGCGCGTCGCGCAGATAGTCCAGCTGTTGGCCGGCCAGATTCGGCACGCCGGGCATGCTGGCGTGGCCGGTACTGCCGTGGCAGGCCGCGCACAGGCCCAGCCGGGTCGGCGGTGATGCCGTCGTCTGGCTCCAGGCAAGGGCTGGAATGGCGGTGGCCAGGCACAGCACCGCGATCAGTAGGATTCGCATCGGCAACACATGGGGATAAAGGCGGGCAATTCTAGCAGTGACCATTGGCATGGCCGGCTGGTGCGACTTTTCGGCATGCAGGCCACAGCAGCTAGAATAGGCAGTCTCCCCGCCTGCGGAACCTCTCGCCGTGCCCACCACCCTGCTGCAATCGAACCTTCCCGGCCTGCAACTGATCCATCGCGGCAAAGTGCGCGATGTCTATGCGCTGGACGACGAACGGCTGCTGATGGTCGCGACGGATCGGCTGTCGGCGTTCGACGTGGTACTGCCGAACCCGATTCCGGGCAAGGGCGAGATGCTCACGCAGATCTCCAATTTCTGGTTCGACAAGACCGCACACCTGCTGCCGAACCATTTGCTCGACGTACCGCTGGCCGACGTACTGCCGCCCGGCACCGACCTGGCGCTGTACGAAAAGCGCGCGGTGGTAACGCGGCGCTTGAAGCCGGTGCCGGTCGAGGCGATCGCCCGCGGCTATCTGATCGGTTCCGGCTGGAAGGATTACCAGGCCAGCGGCTCGCTGTGCGGTATCGCGTTGCCGGCTGGACTGCAGCAGGCGCAGCAGTTGCCCGCGCCGATCTTCACCCCATCGACCAAGGCCGCCGTCGGCGATCACGACGAGAACGTGAGCTACGACGTGGTGGTCAACGCGGTCGGCGCCGAACTGGCCGGCCAGGTACGCGACGCCACGTTGGCGATCTACCGCTGGGCCGCCGCCTATGCGGCCGAACGCGGCATCATCATCGCCGACACCAAGTTCGAGTTCGGCACCGACGCCAGCGGCAAGCTGTACGTGATGGACGAGATGCTGACGCCGGATTCCTCGCGCTTCTGGCCCGCCGAGGAGTACCGCGTCGGGATCAGCCCGCCCAGCTACGACAAGCAGTTCGTGCGCGATTATCTCGAGGCGCAGGGCTGGAACAAGATCGCGCCCGGCCCGGCGATCCCGGACGAGGTGATCGCGCGAACTGCTGCCAAGTATGCCGAGGCATTGCAGCGCCTGGCCGGTATCCAACTCAGCTGAGACTGAATTCGACGGGGAAAATCCAGATGCGCGACATGCAGAGCTGGCTCGACAGTTACAGCAGCGACCACCAGAACCCGACCAACCAGCTGCTCCACTGGGTTTGCGTACCGCCGATCGTGTGGTCGGTGATCGCGCTGCTGTGGACGATCCCGGTACCGGCCACACTCTTCCGTCCCGGCACGGTGGCGGTCGCGGTGATGGTGCTGGCGTTCTACTGGTACTGGAAGCACTCGCGCCGGCTGGCGATCGCATTGCTGATCGCATTCGCGCTGCTCGGTCTGCTCACCAACCTGCTGTACTACCGGCTCGGTGGCGCTTCGTTGTGCTACCTGGCGCTCGGTGTGTTCGTGGTCGCCTGGATCGGCCAGTTCATCGGACACAAGTTTGAAGGGCGCCGCCCCAGTTTCCTCACCGACCTGTCGTATCTGCTGATCGGTCCCGCCTGGCTGATGGCCAAGCTGCTACGTGCCTTGGGATTCAAGCAAGTCGTATGACAACCCTGCTTACCGTGATCAGCAGCCTGCTCTGGTGGGTGCTGTACAGCAGCATGGCGGCACTGGTGTTCGCGCTGATCGGCTGGTCGGTGCTGCGCTGGACCGAGCGCTGCGCGGTGGTGTTCAACCGCATCTATTTCGCCTGCCTGCTGTGGACGATGATCGGCATGCTGCTGATCGCCAGCGTGGCCGCGTACGAAGGCCATCTGCATCCGCCCTACGCGGCATTGCTCAACTCTGGACTACTGCGTGTCGCACTGGTGCTGGACATGCTGATCGGCACCGTGCTGCTGTGGTGGCTCACCCCGCGCACCGATGCACACCGCATCCGCCCCGGCAGCGCCTGCATGGCGGTCGCCGCGATCATGGCAATCAGCTTCGGGATCGCCACCAGCCTGGCGTGATCCGATCTCGGCTGCACACAGAAAAGGGCGGAGTTGACCCGCCCTCTCTGCATTCCAACAACTGAAATGTATGGCTGTGCTCAGTGCATCCCGAACATGGCCGCACCGAAAATCATCGCGATGATCAAGCCGATGATCAGCGCAAGCACAAAACCGATCACCATATAGACCAGCTGTACCAGGCAGGCCTTGCCATAACCGATCTGGCTGCCGTCCTGCGACAGCAGCAGGTAGTTCACCACCGCGGCGCCGACCAAGAAATTTACGATCGCCGACAGCAGCCCGCCGCCGCTGTGCAGCGCCATGCCCAGCACCACCGACGCCACCACCACCGCAACAAACGTCAGCACGATGGCACCCAGCGCGCGCAGGTAGGATGGCATGTAGCCGACCACCAGCCGGAATGCCAGGCACAGCACCAGTGCGCCTATCAGGATGACACCCACAATCATGACCAGCATGGCCATCAGGCCCATGCCGGCCAGTGCAGCAAACGAAGAAGTACCCATAAAATCCCCTTTGAGTTGAAGAAAAACCGCGAGGTGGCATCCCATGCCATCCCCTCCCCGGCGGTGGCGCCAGCCTAGCCGATTCCGCGCCCGGCAGGCTCACTGTCTCCCCGCGCGAGATCGGCGCAAGCTATAACTCTTCGCTTGCTTACGAGACAGCCATGAGCCTGCGCAGCCTGTTCGTCGACTTCAACAGTTACTTTGCCTCGGTCGAACAGCACGAGGATCCGGCCCTGCGCGGCCGACCGGTCGGCGTGGCGCCGGTCGCCGCCGAAACCACCAGCCTGATCGCCGCCAGCTATGAGGCGAAGGCATTCGGTGTCGGCACCGGTACGCTGGTACGCGAGGCGCGACGGCTGTGCCCCGGCATCGAGATCCGCGTGGCGCGACCGGAACGCTACGTGTACTGGCACCACCGCCTGATCGAGGCGATCGACCACGCGATCCCGATTGCCCGCGTCGGCTCGATCGACGAAGTCGCCTGCGAACTGGTTGGCCGCCAGCGCCAGTGCGACATCGCCGAGGCCATCGCGCAGCAGGTGAAAGACGAAGTCGCACTGGCCGCACCCGGCGGTGCGATCCGCTGCTCCATCGGCATCGCGCCGAACGACTTCCTCGCCAAGACCGCGTCGGACATGCGCAAACCCGACGGCCTCACCGTGATCGAACAAGCCGACTTGCCGCAGGCATTGCACAGCCTGG
>DASZCB010000238.1:0-5941 GCA_035943575.1 Rhodanobacter sp.
GATCGTAATGTCGCTGCACGATCGCCTTGGCCGCCTCGCTGCGTTTGCCTGGCTCACCCTGCACACACAGTTGTTTCAGCGAGTCGGTGATGCCGGTCAGCGCGGAGACGACCACCAGCACGCGCGCGCCTTCGGCACGGCGACTGGCGACCAGTTCACGGATGTTCTGCCAACGCGGAAGCGTGGCGACACTGGTGCCGCCGAACTTCATCACGATCCAGGGGGCGTCCGCGGCTAGCGGCTCGGAGTTGGGCGAGGTCACAGGTATTCGCTATGGGTGGTTAGGGAAAATATCGAGCCAGTGTTGCGCCGCGGCAAAAGAATTGCAATGGAATGGCAAAAAATGTCGTTTGGACGTTTAGACTTCTAAAATAAACTTCGACATCCGAGCCCCACCCCCTTTTACAAGGAGACTTCCATCGGTCACCACGGCGAGAGGAGGCGAACACGTGTACTGCGCACACTGTTTTATTGGACAACCACGGGAATCTTGCCGATGCGTGCCTGCCATTCGCGCGGACCGGTCTGGTGCACCGAACTGCCCAATGAATCGACCGCCACGGTGACCGGCATGTCCTCGACCGTGAATTCGTAGATCGCTTCCATGCCGAGATCGGCGAATCCGACCACGCGCGCGGCCTTGATTGCCTTGGACACCAGGTAGGCCGCGCCACCGACCGCCATCAGGTACACCGACTGGTGCTGCTTGATCGCCTCGATCGCCGCCGGACCACGCTCGGCCTTGCCGACCATGCCGAGCAGGCCGGTTTCGCTGAGCACCTGCTCGGTGAACTTGTCCATCCGCGTCGCGGTGGTCGGGCCGGCCGGACCGACCACCTCGTCGCGCACTGGATCGACCGGGCCGACGTAGTAGATGAAGCGTCCGCGAAAATCGACCGGCAGCGGCTCGCCCTTGTTGAGCATCTCGACCATGCGCTTGTGCGCAGCATCGCGGCCGGTCAGCAGCTTGCCGTTGAGCAGCAGCGTCTCGCCCGGCTTCCAGCTGGCGACGTCTTCGCGCGTGACCGTATCGAGATTCACCCGACGACCTTTCGACGCGTCGTAAGTGAGCTTGGGCCAGTCTGCCAGCGACGGCGGATCGAGCATCACAGGGCCGGAGCCATCCAGCGTGAAGTGCGCGTGGCGCGTGGCCGCGCAGTTCGGGATCAACGCCACCGGCAGGTTCGCCGCGTGGGTCGGATAATCCTTGATCTTGATGTCGAGCACCGTGGTGAGGCCGCCCAGGCCCTGCGCGCCGATGCCGAGCGCGTTGACCTTGTCGTACAGCTCGATGCGCAATTCCTCCGCACGATTCTTCGGCCCGCGCGCGATCAGGTCCTGGATGTCGATCGGCTCCATCAGCGCTTCTTTGGCCAACAGCATCGCCTTCTCGGCGGTGCCGCCGATGCCGATGCCGAGCATGCCCGGCGGACACCAGCCGGCGCCCATCGTCGGCACGGTCTTAAGTACCCAGTCGACGATCGAGTCGGAGGGGTTGAGCATGGCGAACTTCGACTTCGCCTCGGAGCCGCCACCCTTCGCCGCCACGATCACGTCGAGCTTGTCACCCGGCACGATAGCCACGTTGATGATCGCCGGCGTGTTGTCCTTGGTGTTGATGCGCTTTCCGGCCGGGTCGGCCAAGATGCTGGCGCGCAGCTTGTTATCCGGGTCGTTGTAGGCGCGGCGCACGCCTTCGTTGACCATGTCGTCAAGCGACATCGTGGCGTCCCACTGCACGTTCATGCCGACCTTGAGGAACACGGTGACGATGCCGGTGTCCTGGCACAGCGGCCGATGACCCTCGGCAGCCATCCGCGAGTTGATCAGGATCTGCGCCATCGCATCTTTCGCGGCAGGGCTTTCCTCACGTTCGTAAGCGGCAGCAAGGCCCTTGATGTAATCGACCGGGTGGTAGTAGCTGATGTACTGCAGCGCGTCGGCAACGGACTGGATCAGATCGTCTTGCTTGATGAGAGTCATGGGGCAGGCTTGAATGGACGAAAGATTGCGCCGGAAACCACGACTCACGACGCGCCAACTGCCTATTGTGCCGCAACCGGGCGCGCTGGCTGTAATCGGGAAGGCGGCGGGCCAACCCGGTATCACATAAAACGCACCGCTTCGGCTTCTGTCGGACATCCATCGCCGGCGTTCCCCACTGCGCCGCGCCCTCGAATTCGCAAAAACTTGCTGTGCATCAAGCACTTTCAACCCAAGCCCGCAAGCGCTACTTTGGCAAAGCGGCGTGACGTGCATCGACAGGGGGATGCGTTGCGTCGCTGCTCGGGGAATATATCGATTCAGATGCTCGTTTACCGCCTGGCCCATACGGCAGAACTTGGTGGTGTACGGCTGCCTTCGCGCCCTACACGACTGCCCTGCGCCAGCGTTCTTCACTATCGGAGATAGCCTTCATGCTCACGCATATTCATCGCAAAACCATAGCCGCATCCCTGACGCTGGCACTCGCCGGCTTTGCCACCGCCGCACTTGCCGGCAACGTGCAACCGGCCATCGACATGGGCGTGGCCCCCAGCAATCAGCCGGTGCATGTCACGCTGGTACTGAATCTCCACAACCAGGCCGCGCTGGAGAGTTATATCCAGCAGACCGTGACCCCCGGCAGCCCGCACTTCCAGCAATTCCTCAGCACCAGCCAGTTTGCCCAGCGGTACGGCGCCAGCAATGCCGAAATCGCCCAGGTGCAGGCCTTCCTGAAAAAGCAGGGACTGACCGCCCAGGTGCTGGCAAACCACATGGCCATCCAGACCAGCGGCACGCTCGATCAGTTCAGCAAGGCGTTCCAGACGCCCATCCATTCCTATGTGTCGCGCACGTCAGGGCAGTCGTTCCACAGTCCCGCGGCACCGCTGGTGCTGCCCGCTGCACTCGACAGCATCATCGTGCACGCTACGGGGCTGAGCAATGAGATCAAATACCGCTCGCATCGCATCACGGCTCCGCAAATCAGCGGGCTGCAGCTGGCGCTGACGCCCACTACCCTGAGCAAGACTGCCAGCGGCAATCCCACCGCGACAGGTCAGCCAGGCCAATACACCGTCGGCGATGTCGCCAATTTCTACAACATCAATCCGCTCTACCAACACGGTGTGACTGGCAAGGGCTCGACGGTGGCCATCGTCACCTTGTCCAATTTCATTCCGGCCGATGCGCAGACGTACTGGGATGCCATCGGCCTGACTACCAAGCCTGATCGCATCACGCAGATCCACGTGGATGGTGGCGGCGCGATCGACGGCGGCAGTGGCGAGACCGCACTCGATGTGGAGCAATCCGGTGGTCTTGCGCCTGACGCAAACGTGCTGGTCTACGACGCTCCCAATGCCGGCACCGGGTTCACTGATGCCTTCCTGCAGGCGGTGTCGGACAACCAGGCAGACAGCATCTCGACCAGCTGGGGCTCACCCGAAATCTTCAATTTCGCCGCCCTGAACGTCACCGGTGCCAGCAATACCGATACCAGGGACGTCGGCGACCTGCGCGCTTTCCATCAGATCCTGCTGGAAGCGGCCGTGCAGGGGCAGTCTGTGTTCGCCGCCACCGGTGATTCGGGCGCTTACGACACTGTGCGCGGGCTTGGCACCGGCACGGCTCCCGGCGATTTCAGTGCGCCGCTGACGGTGGATTCGCCGGCATCCGATCCCTACATCACGGCCGCTGGCGGCACCACCACGCCGGTCACGTTCAGCAACTCGGCCGGTGTCCCGGTGCTGACCATCAAGCAGGAAAGCGTCTGGGGCTGGGACTACCTATTGCCGTTTGCCACCAGGGACCAACTGTTCTCGGTCGGCGGCGGCGGCGGCGTCAGCGTGTATTGGCGCGAACCGCTTTACCAGTGGTTCACCCGCGGCATTCGCAACAGCGAATCGAAACAGTCGCTGGTCTACAACGACCCACAAGCCGGCCCCACCACCTTGCTGAAATTGCCCAGCCATTTCACCGGCAGGAATCTCCCGGACATTTCTTTGAATGCGGATCCCGAAACCGGTTACCTCGTCTACTCGAGTACCGATAATCCCACCAACTTCATCTCCGAGGGCGGTACCAGCTTCGTGGCACCGCAACTCAACGGTATCAGCGCGCTGCTGACGCAAAGCATCGGTCACCGCGTCGGCTTCTGGAATCCGCGGGTCTATCTGCTGCAGAATATCTTCGGCGGCAGCAAATTCTCGCCCTTCAACGACATCCTTGCCGGCGACAATTGGTTCTACGCCGGCAAGCCCGGCTATGAGCCGGGCGCGGGTATCGGCACGCTCAACGTGGCGAATTTCGACCGGTTCCTCAAGAGTGGTTTCGGCTTCTGAGTAGCACCTGACGCCATCGCTGACTGGCACCTCGCGTGCCGGTCAGCGATGCCTGGTTGATCCACCTGCTTGCCGGACTCGCCATCGACCGCCATGCTGTCGCGCCTGTCATCGCGATCGACCTCATGAGCGAACCGATCACCTCCAGTACCTACTTGCGCAGCCTGCGCCCGTGGGATGCCGCCCTGATCGTGGTCGGCGGCATCATCGGCGGCGGCATTTTTCTCAACCCCGGCATCGCCGCACAGCGCACCGAATCGGGCCTGGCACTGCTGTTGATGTGGGCAGGTGCCGGCGTGCTCACCCTGATCGGCGCGCTGTGCTACGCCGAACTCGGTGCGCGCCGACCGCATGCCGGCGGCACCTATGTATACCTGCGCGAAGCCTTCGGGCCGCTGGCCGGCTTCCTGTTCGGCTGGACCATGTTGCTGGTGATCTATTCCGGCTCCAGCGCGGCGGTGGCGACAATCTTCGCCAGCTATGCGTCGGCGGTGTTCGGTCTGCCGCTGTCGATGGCGCTGCCGTTGACGGTCGGCGCGCTGGTGTTCGTCAGCGGCATCAACCTGTTCGGCATCCGCCTCGGTGCGCAGATCCAGAACCTGTTCGCCCTGCTCAAGCTGCTTGCGGTGGCGGTGCTGGTGGTGTGCGGCCTGTTCCTCGCCGGTGCCGGGCATGGTCAGGTACTGGCCGTCGATCCGGCACGCAGCGGGGTCGGCTTCATCGGCGCAGCGCTGCCGGTGCTGTTCGCGTATTCCGGCTTCACCTATCTCAATAACCTGGCCGGTGAAGTGCGCGATCCGCAACGCACGCTGCCGCGCGCGTTGACGCTCGGCATGCTGCTGGTGATCGTCGCCTACGTGATGGTCAACGTGGCCTATCTGGCCGTGCTCGGCCATGACGGTCTCGCCGCCAGCCACGCGCCGGCAGCGGACGTAATGCAGAAGGTATTCGGCCCGCTCGGCGCCAAAGTGATCGCGCTGGGCGTGGCGATCTCCACGCTGGGTTTCTGCAACATCACTTTGGTCGCCGGCGCACGCGTGTTGCAGGTGATGGGCGAGGACGGCCTGTTCTTTCGCGCAGTAGCGCGGCTGCACCCGCGCTGGCACACGCCGAACATCGCGCTGCTGTTGCTGTCCGGCTGGGCGATCGTGCTGGCGCTGTCAGGCAGCTACGGCCAGTTGCTGGACTACGCCACGTTCGGCGACTGGTTGGCCTGCGCGGTCGGCGTCGGCACGCTGTTCTGGTATCGCCGCCGCGATGGTGCCACGGCAAGCTTCAAGGTGCCGGGCTATCCGTGGCTCCCGCTGCTGTTCATCGGCACGGTGGCGTGGGTAGTGGTGATGACAATGCGCGACAACCCGCGCAATGCCGGTATCGGTGCGCTGATCATGCTGGCCGGCGTGCCGGTGTACGTGGTCTGGCGCCACCTGTTCAGTCGCGCAAGACCCTAAGCGGGCGGCAGCAATGCCACAATGTGCGGACAGAACTTGAGGAGATGATGGATGGTGCCCGTGCAAGCCCAGGCCGTGCCGACCAGCCCGGAGAGCAGCATCGTGCCCGAGAAGGTGCGCGACGGCATTGCTCTTGAGATCAACGGCGAGCACTACCAGCAC
>DASZCB010000239.1:0-2766 GCA_035943575.1 Rhodanobacter sp.
ACCCGCAGTGTGGATCCCGAGGGAGCGCAAGCGGATTGGGACCACAATAATTTCCTGGGGCTGAAGTGGCATATCCCTGGCGCCAAGGCGCTCCTCATCAATGAGTTGGGTTACCAGGTCGAAGCCGCTCCCAGCCAACGGATGATATGGCTTCGACAGGGCGTGATGTACAACGAAAGCCGTATTTCAAGCTTCCATGGAGGCTATGCGGATGGCAACTATGCCTATTACCTGGTCGGCGACTATCAGTTGTTCCAGGCCGATGCCGCAAAGCCGTATCGAGGCTTTTACGTCAATGTAAAAGCCGACTATGCGCCACCAGATCGCAACGTCTATACCGGAGATATCGGCGCCACGTTGTACGTACTGGGTCCTTTCGGACAGCCCGATGATGCGCTCGCGCTGGGCTATACCTTCAATCGATTGAGCCGTTCCTACCAGCGCATGCAACAGGCAAGCGGGATCGCCGCTGTGGACTACAGTCGCAACTATGCGCTGTCTTATGTCTACCGTGTGACGCGCGGCGTTTATCTCTCCAACCAACTGAGCTATACCGTCAACCCCATTCCGGCGCCGAAGCAGCCGGAAGCTTTGACGTGGATGAGTTCGTTGTCGCTGTCTTACTGAATTTGGTATTCGATCAATCCAGACACGCGCACCCGGGGCCACCTCTACGGAGGTGGCCTCTTTCTTCATATCGCTCGTTCAAGACAATAAAGGGCGTTAATCGTGTTTACTAGGGAGTGAAGAGGGCGGGGCACCGTCTTCCTGGTCTGTGGCCGCTTCCCGAAAAGCAAGCAAGCTCTTGACGGCGTACGTGGTCCGGACTTGTTGAAAGCGCCGGCGACGAACCACGTAGCTGGCCGCGGAGAACGCCAACAACAGTGCACTCAGCACGCGCTGCTGCATCAATCCGTCGTTGACCGTGATTTCCATCCCTTTGCTTCCGAAGGCCTCACACAACACCTTGGTATGGATGGCATTGAAACCGGCCACGCCCGTGTTCGTCTTAGGGAAATCGTCGGAAATAAGAAACGGTTTCAGTGGTGAGCACCGCTCTGCGCTGTATATCACTTATTCGTTCATCATCTTGGCGCAGGACAAGATCGGACTGTTCCAGACAAAGGTTCGCGAGCTCCGCGAAAGACACGGACTGCTCGAGCCTTATAGTGAGTTTGCCTACAAGGACCTTCGGTTTGGGGCGCGCAACGTGTACATACATTGGTGTCATGCCCACGTCGCTGGTTGGCCGAAGCATGACTTCAGGCCCATGCACTAGTGTCAAGTTCACACTATAGTTCACTCAACCCCAGGCGGCAGTGCAGGTGAGCGAAGTGGAAGACAGTGCCAGCCAGTTGAAGAAGTTCCAGAAGGAGCTTTCCAGCGGCACCGTATCGCTGGTACTGCTGGCGGTGCTCGGCCAGTCGCGCCAGCCGATGTACGGTTATCAGATCGCCAAGCGGCTGGAGGAAGTGGGCGAGGGCGTGCTTGCCGGCAAGCAGAGCGCGCTGTATCCGGTGCTGCGTAATCTGGAAGGCGCCGGCTTGCTCGGCAGTGAGGTCGAACCATCCGTCAGCGGCCCGCCGCGCCGCTATTACCGCATCACCAAGCCGGGGCGCGAGGTGCTGCGCGAGTGGGTCGCGGCCTGGAATGCCACCCGCGATTCCGTCGATAACGTCTTGCAAGGAGGGGTGTAATGAACGCGCCACGCACTATCAACGAATATCTGGACCAACTGCGTAGCGCACTGCGTGGCGCCGACCCCGCCCTGATCCAGGACGCGCTGTACGACGCCGAGGAACACCTGCGCGCCGAACTGGCCGACCAGCCCGGTCGTGACGAGGCGAGCATGCTCGATCATGTCGTCGGCAGCTATGGCGCGCCGGAAGAAGTGGCGGAGATCTATCGCGATCAGGAAATAAAGATCCAGCGCGCGATCCGCCCGCCACCGGTGCCACGGCGTCGCTCGCTGGCTGGCCGGTTCTTCGGCGTGGCGGCCGATCCGCACACCTACGGCGCGCTGTTTTACATGTTGCTGGCGATGGCCACCGGCATCTTCTATTTCACCTGGGCGGTGACGGGTGTGTCGTTGTCGGCCGGTCTGGCCGTGCTGATCATCGGCATTCCATTCATGGTGCTGTTCCTGGGCAGCGTGCGCGGGTTGTCGCTGCTGGAAGGACGCATCGTGGAGACCATGCTCGGCGTGCGCATGCCACGTCGGCCACCGTATCCATCGCAGCAGGGATTGCCGTTGATGAAGCGGATCGGTGCGATGTTCACCGACGGACGTACTTGGGGAACGCTGCTCTATATGCTGCTGATGCTGCCGCTGGGCATCATCTATTTCACGATCACGGTGACCTTGCTGAGCGTGTCGCTCAGCTTCGTGGCAGCACCGATCCTTAGGTTGATGTCCAATCTGTTCCACTGGGAGTCCGATACCTGTAGTGGAGCGCCTGACTGGGTCTGTGCCGGTGTCGAGTGGCTGAACAGCTGGGGCGGTGCCGTCACCTTGTGCGTCATCGGCGTCGTGATGTTGTTCGCCACCCTGCATCTGGTGCGCGGCATGGGCCGGCTGCACGGACAGATCGCCAAGCACCTGTTGGTGCGCGGCGCGGATCAGCGATAGTTGAGGTCGGGCGAGGCCAGCAGGAAGGTGTTCCACTCTTGCTGCGAATTCGCCTTGCCCAGCGCATCGCGTGCGGCGGCGGACAGGTGCGGCTCGATCGCGTCGTAGTACAGCCGCGTGGTCAGCATTGGGAAGCC
>DASZCB010000240.1:0-1786 GCA_035943575.1 Rhodanobacter sp.
TGTCCTCTCCACGACGTGACGACCGGCAGCAACGGCCATTACGCGGCCGCCGCCGGGCGCGACGATGCGACGGGTTGGGGCAGCTTCGACATCCAGGCCGCCAAGGCTTTCATCGCCGCCAATCCGGGCTTCATTACGGGCGGCTCCGGCGGCGCTACCCATCTGGGCATGACCTGGACCAGCTTCTTTCCGGCCAACACGGCGGGCCTGGTCCATGTAGGCAACGACAGCACCACCAATCCCTACAGCGGGGATACCGCGACAGGCACGGCGCTGCCCATCATGTGCGTCAGCGTTGGCAGCAGCGCACTGCCCTATGGCATCACCACCGATTACTACGATGGCTGGACGGGCGGTACGGTCGCGTTCACCGGGGCGACGCCGGGATCGCAGCTGACCAGCCGGGCGGTGGCGGACGGCAAGTGCGCCAGCGCGTTCGGCAGCGGCTGGCGCATGGCCGAGTTCCATGATGGCGGCGGCGGCTGGAGTTATTGGAGCTACGGCAAGACTCCCGGCGGGCTGGGTCGTTTCTGGGTCGCCATCAACGACCAGCCGGCCAACCCGTGGAATACGACGACTGGAAAAGCGATGACTTGGACGGGGAGAACATCCACGGTGATTCATGTTGGGCGCGACAGCATCACCAATCCGTACAGTGGGGATACGTCTCCCAGCGTGTCTTTGCCCATCCTGTGCATCGACGTGACCGGAAGCGCACTTCCTACCGGCATCACCACCGATTCCTCCGACGGCTGGGCAAGCGGCAATTTGGCGTTCACCGGGGCGGTACAGGGATCGCTACTGACCAGCCGCACGGTGGCAGACGGGAAATGCTCCGCCACCTTCGGCAGCGGCTGGCGGATGGCGGAGTTCCACGACGGCGGCGGCGGCTGGAGCTATTGGGGCTACGGCGCGATCCCTGCCGGTACTACTCGGTTCTGGACGGCGATCAACGACCAGCCCGCCAATCCCTGGAACTAGCGTGATCGGCAACGGCGCATAGCCGGAATACTTAGGCCGCTTCGCACGGGCCATCTAGAAAACGAAACGCCCCAGTGAAGACCGGGGCGTTTCCGTGCGAAGACCTCGCACCCCATCGGGCCGCAAGCTCGCGCTTAGAGCCTATTCACGATCTTTGCCTGTCTTTCACCGAGGGGATGGGCGAGTAACAGGGTCATACAGGTTCACGCGAATGGCTGACTGCTCGTATTGTCGCGGTGTTGGATCACCACTCCATGAATCAAGCGCGCGGCCACGCGAGCGGTGGCTCCCGTGGAGTCTAGGCGTGGACAGAGCTCGGCGACATCAAACATACGCAAGCGGCCTGTCTGCGCAATCGCTTGCACGATCGGCTCCACGACCTCCATGGCAACGCCTCGTGGACTAGGCGCACTGACTCCGGGCGCGACGGCTTCCGGAAGCGCGTCGAGACATAACGTGAGATAGATTGCCTCGGCGGAACGCAATCGCTTCAGAAGATCGGCGATGACCGTAGCGACCCGTGTAGCAATGAGTTCCTCATCGCGCCAAAAATGCACGCCAAGGGCCTCGGCCCTGGCGAACAACTGACGCGTATTGGCCGAAGCGCTAATGCCGAGGCACATGTAGTCGAGTTCGACTTCATTGGCTTGCGCATGACGTATGGCCTGCAAGAAAGGTGTACCCGAATTTGCTATCGGGTTTTCGCGCAGATCGAAATGAGCATCCAGGTTGACGATGGCAACACGCTGGCCGCGGCAGCGCGTACTGCCAACCAACCCTCGATAGCTTGCATACCCGATCTCGT
>DASZCB010000241.1:0-3928 GCA_035943575.1 Rhodanobacter sp.
CCGAAAAATGCTGCATCTTCCCTAACGGACATTGCGATTCCACCCCTGGACCCTGGCGCGCAGTGATAACGCGGTGAAACAAGATAGTCAAACCGTCAATCGCGAAAATCGATACTACTTTGCACTTGGCATTCGATAGCAATAACTCTTTGATCGCCAAGGCTAAGTGCAACCGTAAGGTTTTCGGAAGGACGCGGGTGCCCGCCAAGCGCGACGGTCATGCCTCCCGATTGCGGATGCCACCTATGCGCCACCCACCGTCTGGCTTCAGACCTACCAAGACCCGCCAAAAATCCACATTGCGTCCGTATTCGAAGTACCTGCTCGCCCGACGATCCCTCGTCGACCCGGAATTGAATCCAGTGGCCCTGCGTCTGCATGATGAGGTTGGTCAATGGCTGGCCTTGGGCATCCTTCAAATTGACGGCATTCGTGCGACAAGACCCGAGCTGCATGAGTTGCTCGGTCAACTGCGAACTAGCTTGGAACGTGCCACACAGTCGATACGGGAGATCACACAGGAGTTTGAAACAGCGCATGACACCAGCTCCTTGCTCGCGGCAATAGTGCATGCGCTGACCATCAGTCCCTGGGCGCCATATCCGCTGGAGCGCATCCTGCACCCCATGCTTGCGGAACTCGCCACCAATGCGGCGCCACTCGCACCGCGGGCTATCTGCGAGTTGGTGGGTAACGCCCATAGGCATGCCTTTGCAACGCATATCCGGTTGCGTGTGTGGTGTCATGACCTTACGTTGCATATTGAAGTCGACGACGACGGCATTGGTGCAGCCAGGGTGAGTGACAGCCAGCATTTCGGATTGCGCAGTCTGCGTCACCAAGTAGCTTGCGAAAAAGGAAGTCTGAATGTTCGAACGCGACCTGGCGGCGGTACCCGCGTTACGCTGGACTTGCCGCTGCATGACGTCGACACCTCGCTTGCGTATAGCCAGTCATGAAGCCTCGAAGCGTTCTTCTGGCTGACGACCACGTGTTGCTACGCGAAGGCATCGCGGCATTGATCGCCCAGCATCCGACATTCAAAGTCATCGGCGACACGGGCGATGGTCGCGACTGCGTGCGCCTAGCCTTGCGCGAACAACCGGACCTGGTCATTTTCGACTGTTCGATGCCTGGACTTAGCGGCATCGAGGCCGCGCGACGCATTGCCGCTCATGATGAACAAACAAAATTGATTTGCGTATCCATGCACGAAGAACCACATTGGGTTCGTTCGGCTTTCGACGCCGGCGCACACGGCTATGTGCTCAAGCGCTGCGCCTTTGCAGATCTTATCGAAGCGATGGAGACGGTATTGAGTTCGCGCTACTACGTCAGTCGCGACGTTGCCCATGTGCTCGTGGATACCTGTCGCATACGAGCCCGACCGAAAATCATAGACGGCATCGAACTCAGCACACGCGAACGCGAGATCACGCAACTTTTTGCCGAAGGCTATTCCACGCGCGAGATTTCCGAGCGCCTCTATGTCAGCGTAAAAACCGTGGGCACACATCGTGAACACATCATGCTCAAACTCGGCCTGCATGGCATCGCGCAATTGACGCGCTATGCCTTGCGCGAGGGCCTGACCACGCTGGATATCTAGCATGCCAGCATCGTCCACGCACTGCGTGGACGATGCTGGCTTTTCTTATGCGCAGGATTTCTGGCGTGTAGGCTTGCAGTACGGTCAGGCTGACGAATTGCAAAAAGACCTATCGACTTCTGCATGGCTGAAGCCGTCCCGCGTTCGATATTCTGAGTCGAGTTTGCGCGAATCCCTTCCCGCTTACTGAAGCGCAGCCAGACCTTCAGGTCTTGCCTCTTGCCGATTTCAAATGCTGCCCGGTTCGCCAGTACCTCGACGAAATACAGCAATGCGCCATCTATGTCTGGGCGACAACGCTCGTCCTGCCAGCTGGCTAACGCTTCTTTGGCCACAAGAATGAGATCGGCGTGCAGCGGAGGAAAAGCGGTACCGCCCGCGCACTCCTTCAGAAGGTCGGTGGCGATTTCGATATAGAGCGGATCGAAAACGATCAATCAGGAAAATGGAACGGTGCAATCAGCATATTCCCGATGCTGCGCGGCGTGAGTGATGGCGATAGTGACGTTGCCGGATGCATAGCGCTTCCGGTTTCGAATCCGCACTCCGGGATACACGCCATGGCTGACTTCAAACTTTTTTTTCCGACGCTGCTGAAGCACGAAGGTGGCTTCGTCAACGATCCGGCCGACCCGGGCGGCGCGACCAATAAGGGCGTCACGTTTGGAACGTTCCAGGGATGCGCTCAGCGGCTGCTCAACATTGCGCCGACGCTCGACGCCTTGAAGGCACTGAGTGACGACCAGGCCGGCGTGATCTACAAGGCGCTTTACTGGGACCCGATCAAAGGCGATCAGGTCAGCTTGCAGCCGCTCGCCAATATCGTGTTCGACTTCCAGGTCAACGCGGGCAATCGCTCCGCGAAACTGCTGCAGCAAGTGCTGAACGATCTTGGCACGACACCGCCGCTCCAGGTGGATGGAGCCATCGGCAACGGCACGCTTGCAGCCTTGCGAGCCACTGACCAGAAGGCCGTGTATGCGCGCTTCAAGCAATACCGGGCGGACTACTACCGCAATCTTGTCGCGCAGCGTCCTGCCTTGCAGAAATTCCTCAGGGGCTGGCTTAACCGGGTCGACTCCTTCCCTGACCTGAGCGCCTGACACCTCGCCGCATCGACGTTCGCATCTTGGAGCACATTGCACATGGCAACCCAGACTTCTCTTAACGACCTGATCGAAGCCATCGCCGGTGCGGTGACCGATGCACAGGATCGTATCGAGCAGCATCAGATGTCACACCTGAGCGACTTCTTCGACGAAGACAACCGACCCAAAAGTGTCGTCATCCGAATGCCGTCGTTGCATCCGAACGCCAATGAAGGCGACGAAGATCTTTACCGCGCGCCGATCCTGCCGTTGGTCTCGACCAACGTGCTGCGCATCAAGGACGTAGAGATCACTTTCGATGCAGACCTTGGCAGCCTCGTCGATGACGAACCGGCCACCGATAGCACAGCCGGTACGCCTTCAGATACCGAAACACGCGGCTGGCGCGTCAAACCACAACCAGGCAAGCGCGCTCTTCAGGTCGATACCGCAGTCGGTGCGCCCAATCGCAAAGGCGGCTCGGTTCACGTGGTACTCCGCGTCGAAGGCAGCGAGCCCACTGATGGAGCCGCGCGTTTGATGAATCACCTTGCGCAGACCCAAGGGGTCTTCCAGACGTTCAAACCGGGCGATTGAACATCGTCTTATGGATGAACCGTGACGCTCCATCTCGTGCGTCGCGCCATTTCAACTTGTAAAGGGAGTAAATATCATGGCTGACGAACTCGTCAATATGTCCAGTCAGTTCAAGGGTCTGCCGATGGGTGATCTCATCGGAGGACCACTTAACGCTGCCTGCGAAGCACAAGTCAAACTGGCTCAAGCCACTGCCGACTTCATCAAGATCATCGGCTTTCTGCCACCCGCAGCAGGCAGTACCGACCCGAACGCTGTCGGCGGTACCCGCACTGCAACTTTCAAGTTCAAGCGTCCGGTCGACAATCCGACGCCTGGAGCCGGTGGCATCGCCGAAGAAGAGGTCGAGCTTGAAGTGCCGTTGCTGGCCATCGTGAAGGTGCCGAACCTGAGCATCTCCACCGTCGACATCACCTTCGATATGGAAGTGAAGTCGTCGTTCTCGCAGGCCGAATCGGAAGACAAGAAGGGCGAGTTCTCGGCCGATATGTCGATCGGTTGGGGCGTGTTTTCCGCCAAGGTGCACGTGGCCGGCTCGGTGGCTACGCACAAGGAGAACACGCGCAGCTCGGACAACTCGGCCAAGTATCACGTAGCCGTGCATGCCGAGGACAAGGGCATGCCCGAGGGTTTG
>DASZCB010000242.1:0-15215 GCA_035943575.1 Rhodanobacter sp.
AGATAGTCCGCCCATCCGGCCATCATCTTCCGGCGCTCAGCTAGGTGCGCGGTGCGGTTGTACGCCCGCCCGTTCGGATCTTTCACCGCATGCGCTAGTTGGTGCTCGATATAGTCCGGCCGGAAATGCAGTACCTCATCCAGCACCGTGCGCGCCATCGCGCGGAAACCGTGCCCACTCATTTCGTCGGTGGCGTAGCCCATGCGGCGCAGTGCTGATAACACCGCGTTGTTACTCATCGGGCGCTGCGGACTGCGCGCGCTGGGGAACACGTAGCGCCCGCGTCCCGTGAGCGCGTGAAGCTCGTGCAAGATCGCCACCGCTTGCGGGGCCAATGGGACTAGATGCGGCTCGCGCATCTTCATCTTCTCGGCGGGGATATTCCATTGCGCGCCGTCCAGGTCAAACTCTGCCCATTCTGCTTGCCGTAGCTCACCCGGCCGCACGAATACCAGCGGGGCCAGCCGCAAGGCGCACTTCGTCACCAGTGAACCGTTGTAGGCATCCATCGCGCGCAGCAGTCCACCGATAGCGTTCGGTTCGATGATGGCGGCAAGGTGCGTTTGTTTGATCGGTGGCAATGCACCGCGCAGGTCAGCAGCCGGATTGCGTTCGGCGCGACCGGTGGCGATGGCATAGCGCAACACCTGTCCGCAGTTCTGCAACACGCGGTGCGCGGACTCGACCGCACCACGGTCAACAATGCGATTGACGGTCGCCAGCAGTTCCTTTGCCGTGACGTCGGCAATCGGACGGCTGCCCAGCCACGGGAATACATCATTCTCAAGCCGCAGCATGATCCGGCTGGCGTGCAGCTCGACCCATGTTGCCGATTGCTTCGCATGCCACTCGCGCGCGATCACTTCAAAGCTGTTCGCTGCACGCTCATCGCCAGCAGCCTTGACGGCCTTGCGCTGTTCGCCCGGATCGACTGCAGCAGCGAGCAACTTGCGTGCCGCGTCGCGCTTCTCACGTGCATCGGCGAGGCCGGTATCCGGGTAGGTGCCGAGAGACAGACGTTTCTCCTTGCCCCCAAAGCGATACTTCAGACGCCACCACTTGCCCCCGGCTGGGGAGACTTCCAGATACATGCCCCCGCCATCGAACAGACGCTGGGTCTTGTCAGCCGGCCTAGCCTTGCGGATGGTGACGTCGGTCAGCGCCATGGGGGCAACCCTCGCGAGGATAAGTGCACTTGCCCCCGATGTTGCCCCCTGTTGCCCCCGGATTGCAACAACCCGCATTGGACGCTATTGGCCACAAAAAAGGCCGGAACCTTTGCTGTTGCTAGGGTTTCCGGCCTTCGTTGGACTGCGTTGCATCTACAAATGGTGGAGGTGGCGGGAGTCGAACCCGCGTCCGAAGGCGTTAAATGCCCGGATCTACATGCTTAGCTCACCGTTCGATCTCGTTCCGCGACAAGCACGATGGGCGAGGCGCACCGCGGAACCAGCCTGATTGATTTGACCTAGAACCGCCAGGCGGCAGCGTTCGGCGATCTCATGATAATGACCCTACACCGACGAGCATGAGCACAAGTGGGTTCGGGGCTTACGCCTTAAGCGGCGAGAGCGTAGTTGTCGTCGTTGGCAACTAGAAGTTTGCTGCTGGATTAACGAGGAAAGCTGCCCCCTCGGCATGCACCAAGTCATCTCACTACCCCCGTCGAAGCCAGAACACCCCCGGGGAAAACGATTTGACCCGCCGAGTATATGCGGTCGAAGGCCACAGTACCAAGGTCATTCGATGCATCGATGACAAATCCATCGACGGCAACGCCAACGGACCACATGCAACTTCCGCATTCGAGCATGGACTTCATCAGGCTCGTCAAACCGGTCGAGCGCCACGCAAACACGAGCGGAGTGTTGTTCGCACACAGACGCAACGTCTATACTTGCCGACTTAAATCACCCTGTACCCGCCGTACTCGTGGGAAAGATCTCGATGACTCGACTGCAATTGCTTGGCCTGGCCGCGGCCACAGCCCTCTTCGCCACTGCCAGTGCACACGCTGAAGGCAACAAGGCTGCCGGACGCGCACTGCTCTATACGTGCGCCGGCTGCCATGGCGTGCCGGGTTATACCAACGCCTATCCGCAATATCCGGTGCCGAAAATTGCCGGGCAGAACGAGCAGTACATCGTCAACGCGCTGCATGGTTACCAGAGTGGCGATCGCAAGCATCCGACCATGGGTGCGCAGGCGCAAAGTCTGTCCGATACGGACATTCAGAACATTGCCGCCTATCTTTCCAGCCTCGCCAAGTAGTTGCCAAGGACCCTCCGCATGAAACGTGCGCTTACCCTGTTTTCATTCGGCGCCATGCTGGCGTTCGCTTCCACCCAGTTGCTGGCCAGCGGCAGCATCGAGAACGGCAAGCAGAAGGCTGCCACCTGCTTCGCCTGCCATGGTGCCGACGGCAATTCGGTCGACCCGCAGTATCCGCGCCTCGCCGGCCAGTACAACCTGTATCTGCAGCAGGTGCTGCGCGAATACAAGGACGGCCAACGCGGGAATCCAATCATGAAGGGCATGGTGGCTACCCTGTCCGACCAGGATATCGAGGATGTTGCCGCGTACTTCTCCAGCCTGCCGACCAAGCTCGATACGCTGAAAGGCCATGTCGAGGGCAACAAGTAAGTCTGTCTGCCAGATTGCGTGACCAACGAAGGCCCGCTCATGCGGGCCTTCGTGCATCTGGCGTTCCACTTCTGTAGCAGCCCAGCTCAGGCGATCGCGGACTTGCCCTCGGCCTTGCTGTAGTACGGCTTTTCGCCGCCTGCATGATCGGTCGCATCGCGCACCGCGGTGATTTCCGGCACACGCTCGCGCAAGGTCTTTTCCACGCCCTGCTTGAGCGTCACGTCGACCATGCCGCAGCCGTGGCAACCGCCGCCGAATTGCAGTAGAACCGCACCGTCGGCATCGACCTCCAGCAGGCTGACGCGGCCGCCGTGCGAAGCCAGCTTCGGATTGATCTCCGCCTCCAGCACGTAGCGCACGCGCTCGATCAAGCCCGCTTCCGCACCCGGCACCTCGCCTTTGATCCTCGGGGCGCGGATATTGAGCTGACCGCCGGTGGCATTGGGCTCGAAGTCGATGGTGGCGTTATCTAGCCAGGCGGCGCTGTCACCATCGACATGGAAGTTGAAACCGGTACATTCGATCGTCCATTCCCCGCCGGCAAGATCGACGGGTTCGCAGAACTCAAGCTCGCAATTGGCAGCCGGCGTGCCAGCTGCCGTCACCCGCAGCCGAATGCCCAAACCATCGGTACCCTGCTGAGAGAGAAGCCGCAGAAAATGTTGCTGTGCGCGCTCGGAAATATCGATCATGCCTGCTCCACTGTCGCCAAACGGGTGCCGGCAAACCTCGCCGGCGAATCAGCACCATTTTAGTCCTGTTTCGGGTCGGATGTGCGCTTTGACATTTGCCCGCGCAACTTCGACGCTTCGCATCCGCAGACTTTCAGCCCACATGGAGATCCACATGAACGCCAACGACCTGGCCATCCGACATTGCCAACCGCGCAAAGGCAAGGAACACGCACTCGACACCACGCAGGTAACCGAACTGCTGCAGGCATTGTCGGGCTGGCAGCTGCGCGGCGATGGCACGGCCATCGTCAAGGACTTCAAGTTTGCCGACTTCCACCACACGCTGGGTTTCATCAACGCGGTGGGTTTCATGGCCAACCAGGAAGACCATCATCCGGATATCGAAGCCGGCTACGGCCATTGCCAGCTGTTGTGGTCGACGCATGATGTCGGCGGTCTGTCGCTGAACGACTTCATTTGTGCCGCGCGGGTTGAGGCGTTGCTGGCGCGTTGATCAGAAGTCCGTGCGGGACTTGTCCCGCGAGTAGACCAGCCGCTTGCCCTTGACGGCGAGCACATCGAGAAAGTCTTTCAGATCATCCGGCAGCGGCGTGGAGAAGCTGTAGGTACGCCCGTCCAGCTCGAAGCTCATGTGCGCGGCATGCAGGAACATCCGGTTCAGACCCATCTCGCGGAAGCGCTTGTTCATCTCCTTGTCGCCGTATTTCGGATCACCAGCCAGCGGGTGACCGATGTGCGCCGCATGCACGCGAATCTGATGGGTACGCCCCGTGCCCAAGGTGGCCTGCATCAGGCGGGCGCCGGGATACTGTTCCATTTCCCGGAAAAATGTGAGTGACGGCTTGCCGTTATCAGCCACCCGCACCATCCGCTCGCCGCCCTGCAGCACGGATTTCAGCAGCGGCGCATTGACGTCGAACTTCGCCTTGGACGGATGACCGAGCATCAGGCACAGATATTGTTTGGTGACCTCACCGGCACGGATCGCCGCCTGCAGCCCGGTCAGGCCGGCCCGCGTCCGGGCAAATACCAGCACGCCGCTGGTATCGCGGTCGAGGCGGTGCACCAGCTCCAGGTGCTCCTGCGGTCGCGCGGCGCGCAACAGCTCGATCGCGCCGTGACTAACCCCGCTGCCGCCGTGGCTGGCCACGCCGGAGGGTTTGTCGATGACCAGGAAGTGCTTGTCTTCGAAAATGATGGCGTCGGCCACTTCAGCGACTTGGCCCCCGCGCGGACCCTCCCGTTCAGGCCGTTCAGCCACCCGCACAGGAGGGATGCGCAACGTATCACCGTCAGCGAGACGGGTATCCGGCTTGGCCCGTTTACCGTTGACGCGCACCTGGCCGGTGCGCAACAGCCGGTAGATCATGCTCTTGGGCACGCCCTTGAGCAGGGTTACCAGCGCGTTGTCGATGCGCTGACCATCCCGTTCGGGACCGATCGCGACTTGACGTACACCGTGAGGTGCGTCAGGGGAAGTTACCGTCTGCATTGAAAAAAACCTGCTGAAATAGGATACTCGTCGGGCGCTACATTCTGCCCATCGATGTCTGGATCGGGTCGAGTGCCCGCCCGTAACGTCGGCGAGGATTGCGCCGGTTGCCTTCTGGCGCCCGGTCGCGGCTCCCTTTCATCGTAACGGTTTGGGCTGCTGTTTGTCCGATGCCATGAGGTATCGGGGCGGCAGGCGCAGCTGACCGAATCATCCCGACGCCGGAAACGGTGCCGTTTTTTTTTGCCGCTTAACCGCAGCGGCGCGATCCCCGGCAGGCCGCCATTGTGGCGCCACCGCGGCACGCGACGCGCGGCCAAGCCGAGGATTACCACCATGAAACGTATGTTGATCAACGCGACTCAGCGTGAAGAGTTGCGCGTGGCCATTGTCGATGGCCAGAACCTGTACGACCTGGACATTGAAATCCCTTCACGGGAACAGAAAAAGTCCAATATTTACAAGGGTCGAATCACCCGAGTTGAGGCTTCACTTGAAGCCTGCTTCGTCGAGTATGGCGCCGAACGCCACGGCTTCCTGCCGCTGAAGGAAATCTCCCGCGAGTACTTCACACCGGGCCTGGACCAGCACAAATCCAGCATCCGCGAACTGATCAAGGAAGGTCAGGAAGTGGTCGTTCAGGTGGAGAAGGAAGAGCGCGGCAATAAGGGCGCCGCCCTGACCACGTTCATCAGCCTGGCCGGTCGCTACATGGTGCTGATGCCGAACAACCCGAAAGCCGGCGGCGTCTCACGCCGGATCGAGGGCGAGGATCGGCAGGCGCTGAAAGAAGCGCTTGACCACGTCACCGTCCCCGACGATGTCGGCCTGATCGTGCGCACCGCCGGCCTCGGCCGCGACGCCGAAGAGCTGCAATGGGATCTCGATTACCTGCTCCAGCTGTGGAAGTCGATCTCCGAAGCGGCCAACAAGCAGAAAGCGCCATTTCTGATCTATCAGGAATCCAAGCTGTTCATACGCGCACTTCGCGATTACCTGCGCAGCGACATCGGCGAGATTCTGATCGACGAGGAATCGCTGTACAACGACGCTCGCGACTTCATGCAGCAGGTCATGCCGAACGCGCTGCGCAAGCTCAAGTTGTACAAGGATGACACCCCGCTGTTCACGCGCTACCAGATCGAGACACAGATCGAGAGTGCGTTCGACCGCCAGGTGCGCCTGCCGTCGGGTGGCTCGATCGTGATCGACCAGACCGAGGCGCTGACGGCGATCGACATCAATTCGTCGAAAGCCACCAAGGGCAGCGACATCGAGGAAACCGCGTTCAACACCAACTGCGAGGCGGCAGTGGAAATCGCGCGTCAGGCGCGTATCCGCGATGCCGGCGGCCTGATCGTGATCGATTTCATCGACATGGACAGCCCGAAGCACCAGCGTGAGGTGGAAGATCGTCTGAAAGAGGCACTCAAGCAGGATCGTGCCCGCGTACCGATCGGCCGCATCTCGCGCTTCGGCTTGCTCGAGATGTCGCGCCAGCGGCTGCGTCCGAGCTTGGGTGAAGCGACCCAGATCGTCTGCCCGCGCTGCGAAGGTCACGGCCACATCCGCGGCGTGGAATCGCTGTCGCTGTCGACCCTGCGCCTGATCGAAGAACACGCGATGAAGGACAACACCGGCCAGGTGCTGGTGCAGGCGCCTGCGAGCGTGGTCAATTTCCTGCTCAACGAAAAGCGCGCCAGCGTGGTCGAGATCGAACTGCGCCACAAGGTGCATGTAATGATCGTTGCCGACGAAAAGCTGGAAACTCCGCATATCGAGATCCAGCGCATCCGCGAAGCCGACATGGGCGAGCACAGCAAGCCCAGCTATGAGCGCTTGACCACGGTGGAAACGGCCGAACTGCCGAAGATGGGCCAGGCGCTTGGCAGCAGCGAGCAGCCCGCGGTGAGCGGCATCGTACCGTCCAGCCCTGCCCCGCTGCGCGAGGAAGTCGTTGCGTCGGTCGCTGCCGCACCAGCGGTTGCACAGCGTCAGCCTGCTACTACGACAGCCCGCCCAGCAGCCCCGTCGGGTGGCGTCATCTCGCGCCTGCTTGGCTGGTTCCGCAGCACCGAAGCAGCAGCCCCGACTCCGGCACCGAAGCGCAGTGACGACAGCGACCGCGACGGCAGCAACCGCAATCGTCGTGACGAGCGCGGCAACCGCAGCGGCACTACCTCGAATGCAACTTCATCGCGCCAGCCACGCCGCGAACAGACGCAGCAGAATTCGCCCAAGGCCGGAGCGCAACAGCAGGCCAGAAACAATCGCCAGCGCAACAATGAGACGCAGCCGCGTCAGCCGCAACAGGCGCAGACCCAGACCGCAAAGGCAGAACGTCAGCCCAAGCCTGTCGCAACCGAGAACAGCCAGCCACGAGCCGAGCGCAAGCCAAACCCGCCGCAGCCGAAGACCGAGCGTCAGCCGCGCCCCGCCGCGAGCGAACGTCCGATCGCCGCACCGCTGGATGAGGCCTCGAAAGAAGCCGCGCTGCTGCTCGTGCCCCAGGCAGAATCGACGATACCGGAATCCGCCGACAGTGCGCTCGACGCTGACGGCAGTCAGGCACGTCGTCGTCGTGGTCGCCGCGGCGGTCGTCGCCGGCGCCGTCATGACGAAGCCGCTCCGAACGACACGAACCTCGACACCGCCCAGGTGCAGGCGCTTGACGATGAGGATCGTGACGAAGCAGCTGGCACCACTCCGGCAGCAGCCAAGCCGGTAACACGCAGCGAACCGTCGCAGCAGTCGTTCGCAACAGCTACAGCTGTGACCGTCGCCAGTCCGCTGGCCAACGATATGGCTGGCTCTGCGCCGACACCGGCAGTTGAAGTTCGCCAACCGGTTGTCTCACAGCCAACCGAAAAAGCTGCCACCGTCAGCGTAACTGTCGCCTCGACGGACAGTCAGCCAAAACCAGTCACGACACCAGCTGCCGCTACGCTCAGTGCAGCCACGCCAGCCGTGACCACCTTCAACCTGCCCGCATTGCCGCCGATCCCCGATCAGGTGAAAACAGCGCTGGCAAACGCCGATGAAGAGCAGGATGCGGTCAAGGTTCATGTCGTGACTGCCACCGCTTCCGCTCCGATCAGCAGCAAACCGCAAGCCGCTTCTGTTGCCAACCCGGATCGCGCCGAGGCAAAGGTCGACGATGATGCCATTGCGCCTGCACCAGTGGTCGTCAAGCCGGTGGCTGTAACGCCAGTGGCGCCATCGATCAGCCAGCCTGCGCGCGATGCTGCCGAATCGACTCAGGCTCCAGCTGCCGTGCAGCCCACTCCAGCAGCAGTCCCGGCCATGCCGGTCAGCGATCATGGCGATGAGCCCGCCAGCGTTGTGGCACCTGACGTGGCCGCCAGCGCGCCTGAAAAGCCGGCAGTCGCCAACCCGATCGCTTCCCTGCCGTTGCCCAAACAGGGTGACCTGCTGGCCCAACCGATCCATCCGGCAGCGCCGGTACCGAGCTATGAGGAAAGCAAGCCAGCGACGACTCAGCCGGACAATGAACTTGGCAAGCACGAGAACGGCTCACACGACTGAGTCGCTATCGCGCTAAATCAGGCAATAAAAAACCGGACACAAGTCCGGTTTTTTATTGGTCCAGGTTGATCTGCAGATCTGAATTCTGATGCAACTCGTAAAATCACACCCCGACGTGGTGACTGGGCGTATCGATCAGACCGTGCACCGTCATCAGGTGCGCCAGGCTGAGTACATGATCCACATGCAACTTTTCCATCAGGCGCTGCTTGTAGGTGGATACGGTTTTCGGGCTCAGATTGAGTTGCTCGCCGATGATCGTCAGTGGTTTGCCACGCACCAGCATCATCGCCACTTCCAGCTCGCGACTGGACAGTACATCGAACGGTGAGGTGCTGCCGTCGAGGGTGGCCAAGGCAAGCTGTTGCGCAACCGCCGGGGCAAGATATCGTCGACCGTTCGCCACCTGACGCACCGCCGACACCAGTTCATCGGCACTGCAGCCCTTGGTGAGGTAGCCCAGCGCACCGGCGTCGAGCAACCGCTTTGGGAAACGCGCATCATCGACTACCGTCACGATGACGATATGGGTAGGCAGTTTCGAGCGGCACACGCGCTCGGTGAGTTCGATGCCGCTCATGCCGGGCATGTGCACATCGACCAGCGCAATGTTCGGCGCGAGCGTACGGATCAAGTGCAGGCCTTCCTCGGCGCTGCCTGCTTCACCGCTGATACTGATATCCGACTGTTGCTGCAAAATCATCCGAAAGCCGGTACGAACCAGCTCGTGATCGTCCACCAGGACAACATTGATCACTTGACGCCCTCCTTGGTAGGGTAATCTGAAATTAGGCCCGGCAGCGACCCATTGCAAGCAGTTCGATACCGTCGTGGGCAACACAGCTTGATTCACTATTGCACGATGTCGTCAACTGCTCGAAACTACCCGTCACATCCGTATCATCAGGCCGCCATCGCGTCGCCCATGCGCACATCATCATCCGCATAACGCGCCAACACGATGGTGGAAACCGTACCCGGCATTTCCACGCAAACCTGACGCCGCAGACGCTGATGTTCATCACGCGCCATTTCCCTGGCCAACTTGATTGCCGGCCCCAGCTGCAGGTCACTGAACAGCGTGATCCGGCAACGGCATACATGCCAGTCGCCTGCAGCCGATTGCTTGAGCGAAATCGTCACCATGGTAGTAACCCCCATTCAGCGATGAAAAAGGCAACGGCCCAGTGGACCGATGCTTCCTTGATATCTTCATCATCGAAGCGCAATGTGACACGACGAACATCATCGATATGTCGGCCGACGCCTACAGGTCATGTGCGGGAATCACGGTTTATCGTCTCTGCAGCCTGTACTGGCGCACACAAGCATCGCCATACTGGTCTGAGTCCCATCTTGGCACCATGATGCGCTCCTAGCCGACAACCGGGGCATGCCCACAAACAAAACAACCGCCTTTCGGCGGTTGTTTTGTTTGATCTGGCTTCAGTGACAGTCACTGAAGCCCTTCATTGGTGCCCAAGAGGGGACTCGAACCCCTACGACTTACGTCGCTACCACCTCAAGGTAGTGCGTCTACCAGTTCCGCCACCTGGGCAGGTGTATTACTTAGCTAGTGCTTAACCGGCGGCTGTGTAGCTGCCGGCACCTCACCCTTACTCGGGGTCGGAGCTGCCGCCGGCAATGCTGCCGGTACGGCGTTGTGGCTCGCTGCAGGAACCGCCGGCGGCACTTCCGAGCCAGTCGGAGCGGCAGGTGCTGTGACCTTCCCTGCAACCGGCTTGTTGGCAAGCGCAGCCATGACACCAAGATCGGTGGTGTTGCTGCGCGGTGCGCCGTTAGCATGCAGATAGATGCCCATGCCGAGGCTGAGCAGGAAGAACAGCCCGGCGAGGACGCCCGTGGCACGGGTCAGGAACGTGGACGAACCACGCGCACCGAAGACCGTGGCCGATGCACCGCCGCCGAAGCCGGAGCCGGCTTCGGCACCTGCACCGTTCTGCAGCAGGATCAGCACGATCATCGCCGCAGCGATCAGAATGTAAAACACGCTGAAAATGACGAACATAAGGTTTTCTATTGAGCCTGTAGCGCCTGATGCGCCGCGGCGCAGATTCCAAGGAAGTCGGATGCGGTCAGTGAGGCACCGCCGATCAGCCCACCATCCACGTCCGCCTGCGCGAACAATTCAGCGGCATTGGCCGCCTTGACGCTGCCGCCGTAAAGCAGTCGGGTCAGACGGGCAATCATAACATCTTCCTTTTCCAGTTGGCTACGAATGAAGGCATGCACCTGCTGCGCCTGTTCCGGACTGGCGGTGCGCCCGGTGCCGATCGCCCAGACCGGTTCATAGGCGACCACGGCCGTGTCGAAGCTGGCGATGCCGTTAAGGGCAAGCACCGCTTTGAGTTGACGCGTGATGACTGCCTCAGTCTCGCCGCCCTCACGCTGCTCCAGCGTCTCGCCTACGCACAGGATCGGGGTGAGGCCGCCGGCGCGTGCTGCGGCAAACTTGCGTGCGACCAGGTCATCGCTCTCGCCGTGATACTGGCGGCGTTCGGAGTGACCGACCAGCACCCATCGCGCACCGATATCCGCCAGCATGGCGGCGGATACTTCGCCGGTGTAGGCGCCCTGCCCCGCATGCTCGCTGACATCCTGGGCGCCAACGCCAAGCCCGGAGCTGGCATGCTGCCAGGCGAGCTCGGCGACGTACGGAAACGGCGGGAACACCGCCACATCAATCGTGTCCGGCTTGGCGGCGACAATGTCGTTTACCAGGGCCGTAGCCATCGAACGGCTGCCATGCATCTTCCAGTTGCCGGCGACAAATTTCTTGCGCATGGTCTGCTTCCGCTGCAATCAAACCGCAAGCTTACCGATGGGTCGGAATATCGGCAAACCTGCTGGGCTGCTGGCGTCGATCGACCGGCCCGGTCAAGAATGACGATCCGACATCAGGAATGACCATGACAACTCCCCGCCCGCTCAGCCTGATCACTGGTGCTTCGTCCGGTATCGGTGCCGCGTTTGCCCGGCAACTCGCCGCGCTCGGCCACGATCTGGTGTTGACTGCGCGCCGTGCGGATCGACTGGAAGCCCTGGCCACCGAACTTCGCGGCCAACATGGCACCGAGGTAACCGTACTGCCGCATGACCTTGCCGATCCGGCCGCACCGCAAGCGTTGTGCGATGCACTGGAACAGCGCGGCCTGCAGGTGGACTGGCTGATCAACAACGCCGGCTATGGCCTGCCCGGCACATTCGACGCCAACGACTGGGCGGCCCACGCCGATTTTCTGCAGGTGTTGCTGACTGCACCGACCGAACTGGCATGGCGACTGTTGTCAGGCATGCGTCAACGCGGCTATGGCCGCATCATCAATGTCGCCTCGCTCGCCGGGCACGTACCCGGCCCCGCCGGACACACGTTGTACGCCGCGACCAAGGCTTACCTGATCAAGTTCTCGCAATCGCTGGCGCTGGAGAACCGTACGGCCGGGGTGAACATTTGCGCGTTGTGCCCGGGCTTTACCTGGTCGGAATTCCACGACATCACCCGCACCCGCGACAAGATGAACAAGCTGCCCGGCTTCATGTGGCTGAGTGCGGAGGAAGTGGTGAGTCAGGGCATCGCGGCAGTCGAGCGGGCGGATGCCGTGTACATCCCGGGCCGGGTCAACCGAGTCATCAAGACCGTTGTCCAGCTGATGCCGGATCGGCTGGCCATGTGGCTCTCCGCGAGGGAATCGAAGCGCTATCGGAATGTCGATGCGTAGGCCATCGGTCCGGCAACGCTCCGCGTTCCACCTGCTCAGATCAGCTTGATTTCGCGCAACCGCTGCAAAAGATATTCGTGTGAGCTGATCGAGGTGTCGTAGCGGCGCGGATTGTCCGGCGTGATGCACGAGTCGAGTGGATCAAGCATTACATCCGGATTCGGATGCAGGAAGAACGGCACCGAGTAACGCGGCTTGCGCGCGTTCTCGTTCTGCGGATTGACCACCCGGTGCGAGGTCGACGGATAGACATGATTACTCAGTCGCTGCAACATGTCGCCGATGTTCACCACGATCGCATCGCCCTCAGTGGTGATCGGCAGCCACTCGCCGTGGCTCAGCACTTCCAGCCCCTCGGCGCTGGCACCGACCAGAAGGGTGATGAAGTTGATGTCCTCGTGCGCGCCCGCACGCACATTGGGAATGTTGTCCTGCGTGATCGGCGGGTAGTGGATCGGGCGCAGAATCGAGTTGCCGACGTCGGTCTTGTCCTCGAAGAAATTTTCCGGCTGATCGATATGCAGCGCCAGCGCGCGCAGTACGCGCGTGCCGAGCTGGTCCAGCGCCTCGTACAGGCCGTAGCCGTACTGCTTGAAATCCGGCACCTCGCTCGGCCACAGGTTCGGCGGCATCACGTCGGCGAATTTCGAGTCGCGCGGAATCTCGCGACCGACATGCCAGAACTCCTTCAGATCGGCGTACTGGCTGTCCTTGGCGGTTTCCACCTTGAACGGCGTGTAGCCCCGAGCACCACCGCTACCAGCGACGTGGTATTTCATCTTGGTCTCGGTCGGCAGCGCGAAGAAGCGCTGGAATACATCGTAGGAGCCGTCGATCAACTCACATGCGATGCCGTGCCCACTGATGCAACAGAAGCCGAATTCACGGTAGGCCGCGCCCAGTTCGGCGACGAACGCATCGCGCTCGGTGTCGTAGCGACGGATATCGAGGGTGGGAACATTCTTCATGGCTGTAGTCCACTGGTTGGCGTGCGGTCGGTCATCCGCCACCGCAAAGGCGGGGCACGTCGGGCCAATCCATGGCGACCCAATACCTCTACAGGTTCACGAGCGTTCGGCTGCGGATTTTACAATCCCCGCCAGCTTCTCCGCCAACTGCTGCACTTCCGCCGCATCGGCACCCTCGATGGTGACGCGCACCAGCGGCTCGGTACCTGATGCACGCAGCACCACCCGACCACGGCCGTGCAAAGTCTGCTCCACCTCGACCAGCGCCTGCTGCACTTCATCGCTGGCCAGCGCCTCGCGTGCACCGGCGGCGCGTACGTTGAGCATGACTTGCGGCAATTTCTTCAGGCCCTGACGGGCCGCAGCCAGATCCTGACCAGACAGTGCCAACGCCTCCAACACCGCCAGTGCGGCGACGATGCCATCGCCGGTGGTCGCCCGATCCAGACACAGGATGTGGCCGGAGGTCTCACCGCCGAGCATGCCGTCGTGCTGCTTCAGCTGCTGCATCACGTAACGATCGCCCACGTTGGCGCGGATCAGCGGCACGTCGAATTGCGCCAGTGCCAGCTGCAGACCGTAGTTGCTCATCAAGGTGCCTACCACCGGCCCCTTCAGCACGCCCTGCACATGCAGGTGGCGCGCCAGCACGTAGAGGATGTCGTCGCCATCGGCCAGCACGCCGTGTCGATCGACCATCATTACCCGGTCACCGTCACCGTCGAATGCAATGCCGATATCGGCGCCATGCGCCAGCACCGCCTGCTGCAGCGCCTCCGGATGGGTCGAACCGACCTCGCGATTGATGTTGAAACCGTCCGGCTTGCCGCCGATCGTCACCACCTCGGCGCCCAGTTCGGCGAATACCCTGGGGGCGACCTGATAGGTCGCGCCATGCGCGCAATCCAGCACGACCTTGAATCCGCGCAGGCTGAAATCCTCCGCCACCGTGGCCTTGCAGAACTCGGCATAGCGCGCCACCGCATCATCGACACGCATCGCCTTGCCGAGCCGTTCGGACGCCACCGTGACGAAGTCGGCATCGACCTCCTGCTCGATTGCCAGCTCGACCGCATCGGACAGCTTCTCGCCGTTGGCGGAAAAGAACTTGATGCCGTTGTCGTGATGTGGGTTGTGCGAGGCGCTGATCACGATGCCGGTCTGGGCCCGCATCGAGCGGGTCAGAAACGCCACCGCGGGGGTCGGCATCGGACCGAGCAGCCCGACATCGGCACCGGCCGCCACCAGCCCGGCCTCCAGCGCCGCCTCGAACATGTAACCCGAAATGCGGGTGTCCTTGCCGATCAGCACCTTCGGCCGATCCTTGCTTTCGCGCGCCAGCACGCTACCGACAGCGCGACCCAGCCGCAACATGAAGTCCGCGCTGATCGGCCACTGCCCGACCAGTCCGCGGATGCCGTCCGTGCCGAAGTATTTACGTTGATTCATCGTGTCTTGTCGCCCTGGAAAACCCGGTGTGCCGGCATCGAAGCCGGATGCTACGCCGCCTGCGGCAAACCGCTCAATCGTCGTCCGGCCAGCGCGGCGCGGTGGGCTTTTCATTGCGTCGAGGCACCACGTCAGCTGCGTGCACCGCTTGCCACACCGCCAGCGCATCCACGGTGGCGGCCACGTCGTGCACGCGCACCATGCGCGCGCCGCGTTGAACGGCGATCAGCGCCGCCGCGGCTGAGCCGGCCGCGCGATCGGCTGGTACGGTCTTGCCGGTCAGCGTTCCGATCATCGACTTGCGCGACAACCCGGCATACACGCCGCTACCCAGATTGCCGAAACGCTCCAGCGCGCACAGCAGCGCCAGATTGTGTTCCAACGTCTTGCCGAAACCAAAACCGACATCGACCAGCACCTTGCGCCGGTCGATACCGGCCAGCTCGCAAGCGAACAGCCGGTCCGTGAGGAACCGGTGCACCTCGCCGACCACATCGGCATAGTGCGGCTCGGCCTGCATGCTGCGCGGCTCACCCTGCATGTGCATCAGGCACACCGGCACGCCCAGCTCGGCCACAGCATCCATCGCGCCGTCGCGGCGCAAGGCATACACGTCGTTGATCATGCCAGCGCCCACCGCCACCGCCGCGCGCATCACGTCCGGCTTGGAGGTATCGAT
>DASZCB010000243.1:0-1708 GCA_035943575.1 Rhodanobacter sp.
GCATGACGTGGTGGCTTTCACACGTAGCGGCGCGGAAAGGAGGGGTGCATCATGGCGCGATCTCGACGTCTTCGACCTCGGCGCGCTGGGCGCCGTCGTCGCGTCGGTGGACGTGATCGTCAGCGCCTATCATCCGGGCAACTCGGCTCAAGACATCGGCGACGCCCTGCAACGGGCGATCGCCGATCCGGCTGCCTATGCCCGGGTCGCAACCAATTTGGTCAAAGCTCTGGAGGATCGGGCCGCTACGCGCGCGATAGTGGTTGGTGGTGCGGCGAACCTGGAGATCGCACCGGGCGTGACCACCGACGACGATGACGACAGGCTGCGCCAGGTGTTCCGAAGCATCGGGGTACCCGAAGGCTATGCCAAGGCGGCAAAGGGGCACCGCGATGCACTCAATGTCCTGCGAGTGTCGAACCGGCGTTGGTCTTATGTGAGCCCCTCAGCCGAGGTTTACGCGGGCGAACGCACTGGCCGCTTCCGTATCGGCGGCGACCAGCTTCTCATCGATGGCACCGGCCGGAGCCATATCTCTTATGAAGACTTTGCGTTCGCCATCCTCGACGAGATCGAAGAACCCCGGCACGTCCAGCGCCGCTTCACGGTGGGCTATTGAGCCCTGGCTATAGATTGGAGCGCATCACCATGCAGTCGTAAATGGGACCAAAGCAGTTCATAATCATGGGGGCGGCCGGCGGCACCGGAAAACGTGCGATTGAAACTCTAATCCAGCAGGGGCATTGCCTGAACGGCGTCCTACGAATGGTGGCGGGCACGTTGGTCTCCTAGTGACCTGAAACGTCTGTGCCAAGGTTGACTTCGCGAACTGAGCGTGTCTCGGGACCGATTGTGACCTAGACATCGAGGTCGCCGATGCGCCCCTGGGGTCATTTGTCGGAGGATTCAATGAGATTGTTTGTCGTCGGAGCGACGGGTCGCACGGGGCAGCTTGTGGTTGAACAGGCGATCAAACGCGCTCACATGGTCACTGTCATCGTTCGAAAAACAGGGGCAGTGCCTGCCCATGATAACCTGCGAATCGTCATAGGAGATCCACTGCGCATCGACGATTTGACGCCGCACCTGGCCGGCCACGACGTTGTAATCTCCTGCCTCGGTCAGCGTTCCCGAATGGACAACACGCTCTTGCGGGACGGCACGACCGCTATGCTAGAGGCGATGCATCGCAGCGGTGTTCACCGTTATCTCGTCGTCTCACAAGGGCTGCTGTATCCGAGCAGAAGCCCGATAATTTGGCTTCTCCGGAAAATTCTAGCGCGCCACGTCGCCGACTCAACAGCGATGGAGGAGTTGGTAACGGCGAGCAATGTGGATTGGACGATTGTCCGTCCGCCACGCCTTCGGAACGGTGGCGCCTTGCGCGGATATCGGCTCCAGGTTGGTGCCCGGCCAAGCGGCGCCCAGTCGATGCAGCGCGCCGATCTTGCGGTATGTCTTGTCGACGAAGCCGAAAACGCGGAGTACATCCAAACAGTCGTGGGCGTCACGTCACTTTGAGGAGGCAGAAGATGGTTCAGAAACTTGCTCTGGTTCTCGGTGGCGGTGGCGCTGCAGGAAATGCATGGATTATCGGTATCATCGCAGGTCTTGCCGAAGCTGGCCTCGATATGACAGAGGCCGCCGATCTGGTGATCGGTACCTCGTCTGGGGCCACGGCGGCAGCGCATGTGCGCAGTGGTATACC
>DASZCB010000244.1:0-2917 GCA_035943575.1 Rhodanobacter sp.
GCCTGCGATGACCGCCAGCGTACTCACCTTCGGTATCGCCCTGTTGCACCTGCTCGGCCTGTTCGCGGCGATGCATGCGGTGATGCACACACGCACGCCGCAGGGCGCGATCGGCTGGGCGCTCGGCCTGCTGTTGCTGCCGTACGTGACCTTGCTGCCGTATTTGTATCTTGGCTCCAGCCGCTTCCTCGGCTATCGCGTCAGCAGGCATCCAGTACAGCCGTCGCGGTCGCCGTCCGCCACCGTGGACGCGCAAACCATCGATCCGGGCTGCGCCCGCTTCGCCGCGATCAGCGCACTGCAGGGCCGACCGTTTCGCGGTGGTCATCGGCTGCGCCTGCTGATCGACGGCGAAGCCGCGTTCGACGCGATGCTGACGGCGATGGCCGCCGCCGAACGGTGCCTGCTGGTGCAGTTCTTCATCATCCACGACGACGTGCTGGGCCGCCGCCTGCAGCAAATACTGCTGGAGCGCGCGGCGGCCGGCGTGCACGTCTGCGTACTGTTCGACGGCATCGGCAGCCATGCGCTGCCGCGGCAATACATCGATACGCTGCGCGCCGGCGGCGTAGCGATCCACCGGTTCGCCACGCATCGCTGGCGTAACCGCCTTCAGCTGAACTTCCGCAACCATCGCAAGATCGTGGTGGTAGACGGCGTGCGCGCGTTCGTCGGCGGGCTCAACGTGGGCGACGAATATCTGGGCCTGAAACCGCCGCTGGCGCCGTGGCGCGATACCCATATGGAGCTGCTCGGGCCGGCAGTGGCCGACTTGCAGCAGCTGTTTGCCAATGACTGGCAGTGGATCACCGGCGCCTCACCGCCGCTGTTGCCGACGCCACTCGGCGACGGCGACGCCAGCGCGTTGATCGTCGCCAGCGGCCCGGCCGATCCGCAGGAAACCGGATCGCTGTTTTTCACCGCAGCGATCAACGCGGCGCGCGAGCGCGTGTGGCTGAGCACGCCCTACTATGTGCCGGATCACTCGGTCCGCGCGGCGTTGCAGCTGGCGGTGCTGCGCGGTGTCGACGTGCGCGTGCTGATTCCGGCCCGGCCGGATCACCGCACCGTGTTTCTCGCCTCCACCCTGCACGCCCATAACGCGGTGTGCGCCGGCATCCGCGTGTTCCGCTACCAGCCCGGCTTCCTGCACCAGAAGGCGCTGCTGATCGACCGCGACTGCGCCGCGATCGGCAGCATGAATCTGGACAGCCGCTCGTTCCGGCTCAACTTCGAAGTTGCGACGTTGGCCGTCGATCCCGCATTCGCCGCCGACGTGGCGGTGATGCTGACGGAGGATTTTCGCCATGCCGTTGCAGTGGACGAGCACGAATACCGCAACGCACCGTACCTGCGCCGGGTGGCGATGCACGTGGCGCGGCTGTTCGATCCGCTGCTCTAGGTTTGCCGCCGGAAACGAGCGCCGCTAACCCGGCTTGTTTCGACTGGCGGAACGCTGGCGCCGCTCACCACGGCACAGCACCCAGCCGACGTAGATGCCTAGCGCCACGCCGAGCCATTCGCACAGCACCCGCGTACCGATGCCGTCCGGGTCATGCACCTGCGCCAGCTTCGCCTTCAGCAGCTGCAGCGACTGCAGCCGCGCGTAGTTGAAATAGAACAGATCCCACAGGTCGCCGCTGACCGTCAGCAGCGTCGCCAGCAGGAACGACCAGCCGATCTGCGGGCCGTAGCTCCAGCCGTTGCGTCGCCCCAGCCAATGAAATACGCCGAACAGCAGCAAGCCCGCCAGCGCGGAAATCACTCCGGCCTCCAGCCCACCGACGATGCCGTAGCCCATCCAACTCTGGTCGTAATGCATGCTGCCGCGATATCCGTCTGTCGTGTCGATCGCATTATGCCTGCAGCGGCTCATCCGGCCCGTGCCGCCGCCGCGCTAGAATCGTGCGTCTGTCACCCGTGAATCCCCGCATGAGTCGCCTCCTTTCGCCCCACGCTGCGCTGATCGTCGTCGACGTGCAGCCGGACTTCATGCCCGGCGGCACACTGGCCTGCCACGAAGGCGACGTCATCGTGCCGGACATCGACCGCCTGCTGCGCTCCCGCGTGTTTCATCATGTGGTGGCGACCCAGGACTGGCATCCGCGTGGACACATCTCGTTCGCCAGCGTGCATGCCGGCCGCGCCGCGTTCGAACAGATCACGCTGTACGGCCAGCCGCAGACGCTATGGCCGGATCACTGCGTGCAGGACACGCCTGGCGCCGAACTGCACCCGGGCATCGACTGGTCGGCGCTGGATGCGCTGGTCCGCAAGGGCAGCGATCCCGGCGTGGATTCCTATAGCGGCTTTCGCGAGAACCACGGCCCGGATGGTTTACGGCCGCGCACCGGGCTGGCCGGCTGGCTGCGCGAGCGCGATGTCGACGAGGTGTTCGTGTGCGGCCTGGCGCGCGACGTGTGCGTGCTGTGGACGGCGCAGGACGCGCTCGAACTCGGCTTTCGCACCAGCCTGCTATGGGACCTCAGCCGCCCGGTGTCGCCGGAAAGCGACGCGGCGACCCGCACCACGTTGCTGGCGCAGGGCATCACGATCGTCGAGGCCAATGAACTGCAGCGAAGCTGACGCTACCGCTTATCCGGGTCCGCATGCTCCGTGCGATCGTACGTCGGCCATCGACCACAACTGCGGCAACCGGATCGCAAACAACCCGGTGCTGCGGGTGCGGCGATCCAGCTTCAGCAGTTCCTTGTCCTTGCTGAGCAGCCAACTGGCGCCCGACGCCAACGCCAGTTCCAGAAATTTCTGGTCATCCGGATCGGCGCACAGCGGCAGACGAGTATCGCCTTCGCCCACCGTCGATGCCTCGGGTGGCAACAACCGGATCGACGCGTCGAAAGCGTCGCGGAACGCCGGGCGCAACTGATCGTCGATCGGCAGTTGCGGATAGTGCAGC
>DASZCB010000245.1:0-3805 GCA_035943575.1 Rhodanobacter sp.
GGTCAATCTGGTCAGGGCGGGATTTGGTGCGCAAGTGCTCGTCAGCCAGGACGCGTATTGCGAAATGCTGGGCCGTTATCATCCGGTTCGCCAACTGCCTGCCGCCGAAATCGAACGCGTTATGGAAGAAAAGAGGCTCGGCCTGTGGCCGCAGCCATACACCTACCTGTTTGACTCATTCGTGCCGCGGTTGCGCGCGCGCGGACTGGCGGACGCAGAGATATCGCAAATCCTGGACGAAAATCCCCGCCGGTTCTTCGCTGGCGAACCCTTCGCAGCGCGCGCCTAGAGCGTCCGGTCAAGCGCCGTCTTGGACGCCTCGACCAGCCAGTCGCGAAACACCACGATATCGCGGTTGTCTTTGCGCTCGCGCGGATAGACCAGGTAATACCCGAACTCGCGCTTGAGCGTCAGGTCAAAGGGGTGAAACAGCTGTCCGTTGCTGAGTTCATTTCGCAAATAGACCCGCTGTCCCATTGCAAGTCCAAGTCCGGCGATAGCGGCCTGATAGGTCACGCTCAATTCATCGAAATGGAGATTGTCGTGCGGTACGAGCTCATTCGCGCCGGCCAACGCGAGCCAGTCCGGCCAGTCGGTGTGTCGGAGTTCAGGATGCAACAATGTCTGATCCTTCAACACTTCGACGGGATAGGGGCGGTCCTCCGGCGAAAGGATGGTCGGGCTGCATACCGGAGATACTTCATCGTGAAACAGCAGGACGCTCTCGAGATCCTTCCAGTGGCCCCGACCGTAGCGGATGCGCACGTCGAAGGTTTCGTTTTCGAGATCGGACTTGTCCGTAGCCGAGATGAGCCGAACCTTCACATCGGGATGATGGAGCTGAAAGTCTGGCAGAATCGGGATGAGGAAGTTCATCAGAAAGCTGGTGTAGGCCCGGACGGTCAGAATCTTCTGCGAGTGCACGCCGGCGAATTTGTCGGTTTCATCGGCGAGGCGGGTAAATATTTCCGTCAGCGCATGTGAGAAGCTACGGCTGTTTTCCGTCAGTGTGAGACCGTGCCCGGTGCGCTCGAATAGTGGTGTGCCCATGTAGTTCTCGAGGGCCTTGATCGAGCGGCTGATCGCGCCCTGAGTCACGCATAATTCGTCGGCGGCATTCGTGAAACTTAAATGGCGTGCCGCAGCCTCGAATGCGCGAAGCGGATTGAGGGGCGGCACCCTGCGGCCGCGGCGAATATGAGGCTTGTTCATTTTGTTATTATGAAAAATGGCTTGTGGCCACTTACCCGACTTATCAGTATCACTGGCGTCTACGTCCGCCAAGTCATTGTAGAATATGGACGATTTGGTTGGTTCGTGCAATCATCTTCGCGTCCGTGCTGAGGCAAAAGCCGTGTTGCGGCAGATACAACAAAGCTTTCCGTGCGGCAGGGGTGAGCGGTGAATTTCGATTTCTCGGACGACATCAAGGCCGTGCGCGAGGAAGCGAGGCGTTTCCTCCAAAACCGATGTCCGCCGGCCGCTGTTCGTCGCGTGCTCGATGGAGCGATCAGTTTCGACAAGGACCTCTGGACCGAGATCGGCGCGCTGGGATGGCTTGGCGCCGGCATCCCCGAAGAGATGGGGGGCTCTGGGATTGGCGATGACGCTCTTTGCGTACTTGCAGGCGAGATGGGCGCCTCACTAGCCCCCGTTCCGTTTTCCTCATGCGCCTACCTTGCCGCGCAAGCCATCCTCTTGGCTGGCGACGACGCACAAAAACACGCGCTGCTTCCTAAAATCGCCAGCGGCGCAAGTATTACGACAGTTGCACTGGCCGAAGGTCCCGGAAATCCGAGTCCCGCAGCAATTGGCGTGACCTATCGCGACGGGCGACTGAGCGGGACAAAGTGGCCCGTGCCCGATGGCGCGATCGCTGATCATGCCATCGTCGTAGCCAAGGACAGCGAAGGCAAGATTGGGTTCTATCAAGTGGCACTCGACGGGGAGGGCGTTGCGAGGCATTCGCTGCAAACCATCGATCCCACACGCAACTACGCAACGTTGACATTTGCGCAAGCGCCGGCCCGCGCCTTGCGCGCCAACGGCGAGGGTTGGGAACTGGTCTCGCGTCTCCTTGATCGCGCCGCCGTCTTTTTCGCGTTTGAGCAGGTTGGTGGAGCGGAAGCCGCGCTAATGATGGCCAGGGACTACGCTCTGGAGCGCTATGCGTTCGGCCGCTCCATCGCATCGTTTCAGGCCATCAAGCACAAACTCGCCGACATGTATGTCGCGGTGGAACTGGCGCGAGCCCACGCCTACTACGCCGCCTGGGCGCTCTCGCACGACGCACCCGAACTTGCGAGTGCGGCCTCTGCTGCCCGGGTCGCTGCGGGCGACGCCTACTACCTCGCAACAAAGGAAAACATCCAGATTCACGGTGGTATGGGCTTCACCTGGGAGATGAACTGCCATCTCTATTATCGCCGCGCGAAGTCGCTTTCCGTTCTTCTCGGCAGCTCGGGCTTCTGGCGCGATCGGCTCATCGAAGAACTCGTGCAAGTCGAAGCGGCGGAGTAGTTCAGATGGATTTCGACGACACGCCCGACGAAGCTCTGTTCCGCGCCGAAGCCCGTGCGTTTCTGGATTCAAACGCCCAGCGAAAGACACAGGCAACGCGGGCTTATCAGAGCCTTGAACTCGACGATGCCGCCGTTAAGCGGGCGCAGGCGTGGCAGGCCAAGAAAGCGGACGCGCGCTTTGCCGGTATCACCTGGCCTGAACGATATGGCGGCCGTGGCGGTACCGCCCTGCAGCAGCTCATCTACAATCAGGAAGAAGAGAACTACGTCGTTCCGCGCGGGGTATTCAATCAGGGTGTTGGCCTCGTTATTCCGACTATGATGACTTACGCCGCGCCGGACGTGATCGCGCGTTACGCGCCGCCCGCACTGCGTGGCGACGAAATCTGGTGCCAATTATTTTCTGAACCGACGGCTGGATCTGATCTGGCCGGCCTTCGCACCCGCGCCGATAGAGACGGTGACGACTGGGTTATCAACGGCCACAAGATCTGGAATTCGAACGCACACTTTGCCGATCACGCGATCCTTGTTGCGCGCAGCGACCCGACGGTCGCAAAACATGCAGGGCTCACATTCTTCTACCTGAGCATGAAAACGCCTGGCATTGAAGTGCGGCGGATCAAGCAGATTTCAGGAGTGTCGAATTTTACCGAGGTCTTCCTGAACAACGTGCGTATTCCGGACGCCCAGAGGTTGGGAAAAGTCGGAGAAGGATGGAAGGTCGCTGTCACGACACTTGCCAACGAGCGCTATACGATTGGCGAGTCTGAAGGTCCGGACTTCGAGGACATCTTCGCCTTTGCACAGTCGAACGATCTCGACGGCGAACCTGCGCTTTCAAACAAGGCGGTGCGCGAACGTCTGGCGGACTGGTACATCAAGCGCCAGGGCTTGAGATACATACGCTTCCGCACGCTGACTGCTCTCTCGCGCGGGCAGGCGCCCGGCCCCGAGGCGTCGATCGGAAAGCTCATCAGCGCGCCTAAACTCCAGGAAATAGCCTCCTTCGGCATCGACCTGCTGGGGATGGCGGGAGGTGTGATGGACGATAGCGCACCGATGAATGCCTGGTTCCAGAATGCGCTTCTCTATGCGCCTGGGAAACGCATCGCCGGCGGGACGGACGAGATCATGCGCAACATCGTGGCGGAACGCATACTGGGACTTCCCGGCGACGTCCGCGCGGACAAGGACATTCCCTTCAACCAGATACCAACAGGCCAGCGCTGAAGCGCTCACCGCAAGGATCATTCGTGCCCTGGCGCCAGTCACAAAGGTCG
>DASZCB010000246.1:0-5120 GCA_035943575.1 Rhodanobacter sp.
TTCGATTCGGTGAAATCGCGCCATTGGCTCGAATGCCCCATCCCGCGCGGATCGAAAGGCTCGAGCCAGTTGCCGTCGCTGCCGCGTGGCCGCACGAAGTTCAGCTTCTTGTCGAAGACATGACGGTAGTTGCGCGAACGCTCGCGCAAGGCCTGCGCGAGCTGTTTCTCGCCGGCGGCATCCGCCATATGCGCGACAGCCCAGTCGTCGTAGGCGTATTCCAGCGTCTTGCTGACCGCCTCGCCTTCCTTGTCGCTAGGGATGTAGCCGAGCTTGCGGTAGAGCGGCAGGCCGCGGTAATCGTCGTCCATCGCACGCTTGCGATAAAGCGGCCACGCCTTCGCGTAGTCGATGCCGCCGAAGCCTTTGGCCTGCGCCTCGGCGATCACCACAGCGGAGTGGTAGCCGATCATGCAGCCGGTCTCCACGCCTTGCAGCGGCCACACCGGCGGGCCGTCCGGACTTTCGGCAGCCATCCGCACCAGACCGTTGACCAAATCCGGTACGCGCTCGGGCTGGACCAGTGTCAGCAGCGGATGCAGCGCGCGATACGTATCCCAAAGCGAGTACGTACTGTAGTTGTGCTGACCTTGCGGCAGCTGATGCACGGCCCGATCCATGCCGCGGTAGCGACCGTCCGCGTCACTGAACAGCGTGGGCGCCAGCATCGTGTGGTAGAGCGCGCTGTAGAACGTGCGCTTGATCGGTTCCGACGGCGTGTCGATGCGGATGCGCGACAGTTCGCGCTCCCAGGTTTCCGCCGCAGTGTGCTGCACCCGTTCGAAATCCCAGCCGGGCAAGTCCTCGTCGAGATTGCGCAGGGCGCCGTCGATGTCGACCGCGGAGATGCCGACCTTGACCAGCAGTGGCGCACGCGCCGCATCGTCGATATGCAGCGCCGCCTTGAGATGCGTACCGTGCGCTTCATGCGTGCCGTTCGGCAACGGCATGTCTTCCGAATACAGCGTGGCGCGCGCGAACGGTCGCGACAACTTCATCGCGAAATAGATGTGCCGACCATCCGCCCATTGATGTACACGCCGACTGCCGACCAGCGTGTTGTTGCCGACGAGGCGAAGCTGCGCCTCGCTGACTTTCGTGGGCACGGCGGCATCGTCGTGGAAACCATGCGCCAGATCGACCAGCAGATGCCCGTCGCCCGCGCCATGGAACGTATAACGATGCAGACCGGCACGCAGCGTGGCGGTGAGCTCGGCGAGGATGTCGTGATCGGTGAGATGCACGCGGTAATAGCCGGGACGCGCCTGTTCAGATGCGCGGTCGTAGCGCGAACGGTAGCCCTTGCCCGGCTGAGCCACGCTGCCCGGCGACAGCTGTGCGCCGTTTGCCGCGCCGTCGAAGCGCGAGCGGTAATTCTCATTCGGCAAACCGCGGTCGCCCGGTTGCAGCAGCACCGGCCCTTGTGCCGGTATCACCAGCACGTCGAGCATGTCGCTGGCGCCGGTGCCACTGAGATGCGTGTGCGAGAAGCCCATGATCGAGCCGTCGCCCTGGTGATAGCCCGAACTGGCATCCCATCCCGCATCGTTGGTATCGGGGCTGAGCTGCACCATGCCGTACGGCAGCGAGGCGCCTGGATAGGTGTGGCCATGGCCGCCGGTGCCGATGAACACGTCGACGTAGCGCGAGACGCCATGGGCGAGCGTCTTAGCGGCGGCGCCACTGCCGCCTGAACGACCCGCAGCGAAGACCGGCAACGTACCGGCCCCGCTACCCAGTACAGCCAGGGCGCCGATGCCCTGCAGAAAGCGTCTGCGCGTCACCATGTCGAATTCTCCTGCGGATGCGATATGCGATGGTTGGAGGTTGGCGGATTCATGCGTGTCTTAGTAAGGCTGGTTGCCGCGTGGTGAGATCGACGATCAGCTCGCCGAACAGCGTGTTGGCCCAGGCAAACCAGGCGCGCGTGTAGTGCGCGGGATTGTCCTGGTCGAAGGCTTCGTGCATGAAGCCACTGCCCGCGTCGGTGTCGCGCAGCGAGCGCAGGCACTGGCGGATCGTCGCCGGGTCGTCGCTGGTCAGTGCGTACATCACGATGGCCATCGGCCAGATCATACGCAGCCCTTCGTGCGGACCGCCGATGCCTGCGGCCGCCGTGCCCTTGAAGAAATACGGATTGCGTTCGCTCCACGCCAGTTCGCGGGTGTGGCGATAGAGTGCATCGCCACGCTCGCAACAACCGAGGTACGCCAGACTCAGCAGGCTCGGCGCATTGGCGTCGTCCATGAACAGCTGGTTGCCGTAGCCGTCGATCTCGTAGGCCAGGAACTCACGCCCATCGGTGTCGCGCATGCGGCCGTCGCGCTGCACCGCCTGCTCCACTTCATTCGCCAGCGTCTCGCAATCCGTGGCGAAAATGCGATCGTGATGGATCGCACGACTCATCGTCGCCAGCTGGCGCAGCACCATCACTGCAAATAGATTGGCCGGCACGAACAGCGGATACATACAAGCGTCGTCGGACGGGCGGAACATCGAATGGATCATGCCGTTCGGCCGCGTCGGATTGCCGTAGCCGTCGAGGAACTGAGTCTCGGTAGGGCTCTCCGACGCACGCTGGAAGTGGTACGACCCGTGACCTTGCTTGCGCTGTTGTTCGCGGAACGTCTTCAGCACCAGATGCATGGCCGTGCGCCAGTCGTCGTCGAACGGCTCGGTATCGCCGGTGGCCTGCCAGTAAGCATGCGCGAGACGGATCGGCCAGCACAGCGAATCGATTTCCCATTTGCGCTCGCCCACACCGGGTTTCATGTCGGTGCTGTCGTGCCGTGCCCAGCTCAGCGGCTGTGCCTGCGGGTCAGGCATGAAGGCATTGGCATACGGATCGATGCGGATGCAGCGTGCCTGGCGGCGGATCAGACCGCGGAACAATCGCTGCAGTGCGCGATCGTTTTTGGCCAACGCGACGTAGGGATGCACCTGCGCCGAGGAGTCGCGCAGCCACATCGCATCGATGTCTCCGGTGATAACGAAGGTGTCTGGCTTGCCGTCGAGCGTGTCCAGCTCGACCGTGGTGTCGAGCGTGTTCGGGTAGCAGTTCTCGAACATCCACGCCAGCTTCGGATCGCCGATCGCCGCCTTCACCGTCGCCAGCTGGCGCTCCACCGCTACGCTGGTGAACTTGCGCCGGTTCGGCGGCGGGCGTTTGCTGGCGTAAGTGGGCAACGTGCGCGCCGCGACGATGCCTGGCGTAACGCCTGCGAAAGCGCCGGCAGCGGCGGCGCTGCCGATCAGTTTCAGGATGTCGCGGCGGGTGGGCATGGCGTGGCTCGGTCCTTGGTCAGCGCGACAGCGCATGGTGGCCGTTGATGGAGAAGGTGACCGTGACGCCGGGTGCAACACCGGGCTGGCCGCCGCCGACGAACAGGCGATAGTGTCCGGCCTCGACCGCGCGCCGACCGGCGACGTCGACGAGACTGAGCTGACGTGACGACAGCTCGAAACCAATACGGCGACGTTCACCGGGCGCGAGATGCACACGGCTGAACCCCACCAGCGCATGCTGCGGCGCCAACGGTGCCTCCGGGCAATCCAGGTATACCTGGACCACCTCGTCGCCGGCGCGGTCGCCGGCATTACGCACCTCGGCGCTGAGTGTCAGCGGCGCGCCAGCCTCGAGCTTCGTCGTCGACAGCGCGGCATCGGCATACGCGAATCGCGTGTAGCTCAGGCCATAGCCGAACGGGTACAGCGGCGTACCGGAAAAATAGCGGTAGGTGCGCCCCTGCATCGCATAGCTGACAAACGGCGGCAGGTCCTGCGTCGTGCGGTAGAACGTCACCGGCAGGCGACCGCCGGGGTTCGCGTCGCCGGTCAACGTCTCGGCGATCGCGCGCCCACCCTCCTCGCCCGGATACCACGCGGCAAGGATGGCGTCGGCGTGCTGCTGCGCCCAGTTCATGGCCACCGCACTGCCTGACAGCAACACCACTACCAGCGGCTTGCCGCTCGCGGCGACGCGCTCGAGCAATGCGCGCTGCGCGGCCGGCAGCTCGATGTCGGTGCGGTCGCCTCCATCGAACCCCGGCACGTCGATCTGAAGCGCCTCGCCCTCGACATCCGGCGACAGGCCGACGAACGCGATCACCGCATCGGCGTGCCGTATCACTGCGTCCGTCTCGGCCAGCTGCACGGCGGGCGGCGCCAACCATTGCAGGCGCACGCCTTGATCCTGCCCTTCATGCACCAGCTCCAGGCGCAGCGCGTGCGGACGGGTGTCGTCGAAATGCAGGGTCGCCGCAATCTGCTTGCCGTTGCCGTCGTCGTCGATCACCGGCTTGCCATCGATGATCAGGCGCACCGGGTCGTGCCCGCTGCAATCGAAGCATCGATCGACATGCACCACCAGCGTGTAGTCGCCGGCGGCGGGCGGTACCAGTTCGCCGCTCCAGCGCACGGCGTAGCGATCGGCGCGCAGGCCCGCAGCCGGCGCTACGTGGTCCCAGTTGAAATCGATGACCCTGTCGGTACGCGTGACTCGCGGCGCACCGCTGAAATCCAGCGTGTCGTAATACGCACCGCTCAAGCCGGCAGCGGCACCGCTGCGCAGTGCGGTTTCGGGGATCGGCACCGGCACACCCGCGGCGATCGGTGCACCCTGCGCATAACTCACGTGATCGGTGCCAAAACGCTGGCGCAGTCCCTGCAGCGGCGTGACCGGTACCCGCGCAGTACCGTGATAATTTGCCTCCAGCGTCTCCAGCGTATCGGCGTTTGGCCCGATCACCGCCAGTCGTGACCCTGCGCGTAACGGCAGCGTGGCGTGCGCATTCTTCAGCAGCACGATCGACTCCAGTGCAGCCTGCAGTGCCAGCCGCCGATGTGCTTCGCTGTCGATCTGGTCGAGACCGATCGCCGCACGCGGATCGTCCGCTTGCGCACCCAATTCGCCGAGGCGATAGCGCGCGGCGAACAGGCGCGTGAGCGCGCTATCGAGTACCGACGCCTTCACCTCACCTGCGTGCACTGCCTGGGTCAGGGCGGCATACGCCTGACCGCAATCGAGGTCGGTACCGGCCTGGATCGCCGCCGCGGATGACTGCGCGTTGTCCGGCCGGTAGTGGTGGAACTCGGTCATGTCGTCGACGGCATCGCAGTCG
>DASZCB010000247.1:0-4433 GCA_035943575.1 Rhodanobacter sp.
TGATCGAACCATCGGTCTCGCTGCCGATTGCCACCGTGACCAGACCCGCCGCCACCGCGGCCGCCGAGCCGGCGCTGGAGCCGCAGGGATTGCGGTCGAGCGCGTAGGGGTTGCGCGTCTGTCCACCGCGTCCGCTCCAGCCGCTGCTGGCGTGATTGGAACGCATGTTCGCCCACTCGCTGAGATTGGTCTTGCCCAGGATCAGCGCGCCAGCCTTGCGCAACCGCACGACCAGGCCGGCGTCATGCGGTGCCGGCGCATCGGTCAGCGCCAGCGAACCGGCGCTGGTGAGCATGCGGTCGCCTGTGTCGATGTTGTCCTTGAGCAAGATCGGAATGCCGTACAGCGGACTGCGCGCTTTGATGCCGTTGCGTGCGGCATCGAGTGCGCCGGCAAGTTGCAGCGCGTCCGGATTCGTCTCGATCACCGCGTGCAGGGTGGGGCCGGCGCGGTCGATCAGCTGGATGCGTCCAAGCAACTGCTGCGTCAGCTGTCGGCTGTCGAGCGTGCCGGCATCCATGCGTTGCTGCAGTTGCGCGATCGACGCGTAGTCCACAGCAGCGGGCGCTGCATCGGCGGCGATCGCCGGAACCGTGAGCAGTGCAGTGACGAGTGCAGCGAGACAGACGGCTGGACGGCGCATGGTAATCCCCGGTTCGACGAATGCGGCATGTTGTCGCGATGCGCCAGCTTAGCGCCATGTCGGCCGGATCGCTGCTGTGGTGCGCGGCTACAATCGGGCGATGAACACGAACGTCAGTCTGCGTCCTGCCCGGCCGTTCGGTGCTGCGGCGCTGCTTATGGTCGCCATGCTGTTTGGCGCTCCGCTCCGTGCTGCCAATGCGCCGCCGATCCCCGACACCTTGCAGCAACGCATCGCCGCCTGCACCACGTGCCATGGCGTGCATGGCGAAGGTGCGCCGGGCAGCGGCTATTTTCCGCAACTGGCCGGCAAGCCGGCCGCCTATCTGGCGCGGCAGATGCAGGATTTCCAGAACGGCCTGCGCAAGTACGCGCCGATGGAATACACCGTGCGCCAGCTGAGTCCGGCGTATATGCAGGAGATCGCCGACTACTTCGCCACGCAGCAGGTACCTTATCGCCGCTCGCCGTTGCCGCCGACGTCCGCGGCGGCATTGCAGCGTGGCGAGCAGCTGGTCAGCAAGGGCGATCCCGTACGCAAGATTCCCGCCTGCGCCAGCTGCCATGGCAGCCAGCTCACCGGCGTGGAACCGTCGACGCCCGGACTGATCGGCCTGCCGTACGACTACATCAGCGCGCAGCTGGGCTCCTGGCGCACGCATACCCGTGCCACGGTGGCGCCCGACTGTATGGCGGTAGTGGTCAGTAGGTTGAGCGCATCGGATATCTCGGCTGTGGCCGCATCGCTGGCCAGTCGCCAGCTGCCGGCCGACACGCATGCGCAGGCGGCAGGCTCGGTGACGCCGCCGTTGCCCTGCGGAGTGCTGGGCGCGACGGGAGACCAGCCATGAAAGGGTTGCGCTGGTTGCTGCTGCTGATCGTGCTGACGGGTGTGCTGCTGGCGGCGTGGATGCTGCTCGGTAATGGCGGCAGTCAACCGACATCGCCGGCCGCGAGCAAGGTGACGGCCGCCACGCTGCATGATCCGGCACTGATCGCCAAGGGCGAATATCTGACCACCGTTGGCGACTGCGCCGGTTGTCATACCGCGCAAGGCGGTACGCGCTTCGCCGGTGGCCGCTCGCTGGCCACGCCGTTCGGCAACATCCCGGTGCCCAACATCACCCCGGATCGCGAAACCGGCCTGGGCAACTGGAGTTTCGAGGATTTCTGGCAGGCATTGCACGTCGGCAAGGGCCGGCATGGCGAGCTGCTGTATCCGGCGTTCTCGTACACCTCATATACCAAGGTAGATCACGATGATGCGCTGGCGATCTTCGCCTACCTGCAGTCGCTGCCGCCGGTACACCTGTCGGCCACCGCGCCGTCGCTGGCATTCCCGTACGGTGTGCGCAGCGGCCTGACTGCGTGGCGTGCACTGTACTTCAAGGAAGGTGTGTTCAGGCCTGACCCTGCGCAGTCGCCGCAGTGGAATCGCGGCGCCTATTTGGTACAAGGGCTGGGTCATTGCAACGAGTGTCATGCGGCGCGTGATTCGTTCGGCGGCACGTCCAGCAACCAGCATCTGAATGGCGGCCAGATTCCCGTGCAGAACTGGTATGCGCCGGACCTGAGCACACAGAAGAACGGCGGCCTGCAAGGCTGGAGTGCGCAGGACATCGTCGACCTGCTGAAGACCGGCCAGTCGGCCAAAGGCGCGGCATTCGGCCCGATGGCTGGCGTGGTCGCGACCAGCACGCAGCATATGAGCGACGCCGACCTGCAGGCCATCGCTGGCTATCTGCAGTCGTTGCCGCCGCGTGCGCCGCCGCTGGAAGAGACACAACCGTTCAACGCCAAGGCGATCGTGCAGCAGGGCGAGAAGGTCTACGCGCAGCACTGCGCGGAATGCCACGGCAAGGATGGCGCCGGCGTCGCCGGCGTCTATCCGCCACTCAACGGCAACTCCTCGGTAACCGAACCGACCGGCATCAACGCGACCCGGATGATCCTGCTGGGCGGCTTTGCGCCGCTGACCGCAGCCAACCCGCGGCCGTATTCGATGCCGCCGTTCGCCCAGCAGCTGAGCGACAGCGACGTGTCGGCAGTGACCAGCTACATCCGGCGCGCATGGACAAACCAGGCATCCGTGGTACGGCCCGAGGACGTGAGTAGATCCCGGCATACGCCGATCGACTGAGCCGCGGTCACGAAACTACAGGTGTGCGTTGATTGCGCGATACAGCGCGCTCAGCGCCAGCCATGGCCCGAGATCCCAATGTCCGCGCGCCTGGCCCGACGGTGACGGTAGTACGAACAACTGCGTGCTGCCGATGGTTTCGCTCTGCAGACCGTAACCGACGGTGTGGCTCAGCGCGGCACGCGCCGCGTTCTTGCTGGTGAACGCGAGCAGGCGCGGTTGATAGCGTTCGATCTTTTCGACCAAGGCCGGCACGTCGAATGCGTCGTGTGGCAGTTCGTCGTCGTTGCCGGCGTGGCGCTTGGCCAGATCGGTAAGCCCGATGCCGTAGTCGGGCAGATGGGGAAACTCGGCCGGTGCCAGCAGGCACGGAGTCAGGCCGGCCTCGGATAGTGCACGCCAGAACAGGTTGCCGGGATGGGCGTAGTAGGCGCGTTCGGCGGCCGAGCGTTTGCCGGCGGCGGTGCCGCAGAATACTAACGCGAGACCGGCTTGCAGCACGTCGGGCAGGATCGTGCTGGAGGGATCAGTCTGGTGCGGCATCGTGATGTCTGCCGTCGTCGAGCCGGCCGTCATCGAGCAGGAAATCGGTGAACTGGAAACGCCCGTCGCGCAGCACCGATTCGCCACGCCGCAGCTTGAGTGGCTGACGGAACAGCGGACCGCCGCAACTCAAGGTGTGGAACTCGCCGCGCTCGCCGCAGGGGTCGACGCCGGCCGGCAGCGTGTCGAGCAGCGCGGCATCGTAGGCACGGCCGCAGTAGCTGGCGTCGAGTTGCTGGGTATCGACGCCGCACAGCATCGCGCGATGGCCTTCGCTGACGAAACGTCGCGACAGCGCAGCGGTGTCTTCGCCCCACAACGGAAATACCGCGCACCAGTTGTCGCGACCGAGCTGGCGCACGCGGTAGTCACGCACGTCCTCCAGGAACAGGTCGCCGAACGCGCAGTGGCGGATGCCCGGCCAGCGCATGCGCGCCTCGACCAGCGCCAGCGCGTGGGCCTGCTCGTACGCCTCGTTGCTGCCGGGCCAGTCCAACATCACCTCGACCAGCGGCAGGCCGAGCGCGGCGGTCTGCGCCAGCAGCACCTCGCGCTGCACGCCGTGCATCGCGACGCGCTGGTAGTTGCGATTGACCGTGGTGAGCAGGCCGACCACCTGCCACTGCGGATCGGCGAGCAGCCGCTGCAAGGCCAGCAGGCAGTCCTTGCCGCCGCTCCAGGCCAGCAGAATCGGGGTAGTCATGCTGCGAACTCCTGCTGGGGCTGGCGTGTCTGACACGTGGACGGTCGGCGAGATTGCGGATTCGGCCTGCATGGCCTCAGCCCGTGTCATTTCATCCGTGATGCCCGCCCCGGCGGCTCGCGCCGAGGCAGGAATCAGCAGCATTTTGCGATATCGGGAGCTGGAATGCAGTCACCATGAAATGGCTCATCGACAGGTTGCGCCTGCAGCCGCTATAAAGATGGTCAATTTGGGGAGTATGCGGTGAGCGAAGAAATCCTGATCAACGTAACCCCGCGCGAGACGCGGGTGGGCGTGGTCGAGAACGGCATGCTGCAGGAGGTACACGTCGAACGGGCCTCCAGGCGTGGCTATGTCGGCAACGTCTACAAGGGCCGGGTGCAGCGGGTGATGCCCGGCATGCAG
>DASZCB010000248.1:0-3195 GCA_035943575.1 Rhodanobacter sp.
CAAGCTTCGCCAGATGCTGGCTGACCATCGCCTTGGTCAGCCCCAGCTGCTCGGCCGCTGCGGTGAATGAGCCAGCACGCACCAGCGCCACGAATACCGCCAGCCGGTTGAGATTGACTTCGTTCACCATGGACATCTCACTGTCAACTTTCGATTTACAGTGAATTATGCCCCGGGCGATTTATCAAACCAATGACAGAGTGCATGCTTTCCCCCGTCAACCGCCGGCAATTCGTCGCGCGGCACACCTCGACCCGGAGCCCTCCATGAAAATCGCACTGTTCGGCGCCACCGGCCATATCGGCCAGGGCATCCTCGAAGAAGCACTCTCGCGCGGTTATGACGTGACCGCGATCGTGCGTGATCCAGCGCGGCTCACCCAGCGCAACGACAAGCTGAAAGTCATCACCGGCGACGTTGCGCAGCCGGCCAGCTGGCTCGACGCCGTGCGTGGCGCAGATGCCGTGGTCGCCAGCCTGTCCGCACGCCGCGACGGCAACATCGACAGCGTGCCCGCCAATGCCGGCGTGCTGCTGGACAACCTGCCGAAGGTCGGCGTGAAGCGCCTGCTCTGGGTCGGCGGCGCCGGCTCGCTCGAAGTGGCCCCTGGCGTCAAGGTAATCGACGACCCGCATTTCCCCGAAGTCTGGAAACCGGAAGCGAATGCACAGGCCAAGGCGCTGGATGTGTTCCGCGCCAGCAAGACGGGTGTTGATTGGACGTATATCAGCCCGGCCGCCCTGATCGAGGACGGCGAGCGCAGCGGCAAGTACCGCGTAGGCGGCGACCAGTTGCTGGCCGATGCCAATGGCGTCAGCCGCATCACCATTTCCGACTACGCAGTCGCCCTGCTCGATCGCATCGTGCAGCACGACGTGCTGCGCCAGCGCATCACGGTCGCCTACTGAGCCGTGCCCGGCATTGCCATGCTGGCCGATCCGGCCGGCATCGGCATGTCGGGTTGCCGGGCCGCCGCGGGATGGTCGTGGTCGGCCCCCATGTCCATGTCTTCGTCCGGCGGAGCCTTGGCCACGATGTCCTTGTACTGCGCCGGCGTCATGCCGGGCAGTTTCTGCAGGAACGCCACCATGCTCCAGATGGTGGCGTCGTCATGACTGCCACCCCACGCCGGCATCGCGCTCATCTTGATGCCGTGCTTGATCACCCAGAACGCCTCGCGCGGATCGGGCCGGAACTTCGACAACTCGGGCGGCTGCGGATACAGCCCCGGCCGGATTTCCGAATCTGCCATACCAGGCGCCAGATGGCACCCTGTGCACATCGCCGCGTACTGGCCGGCGCCCTTGAGGATCAATTGCGGGTCATCGAGATTCGGCACGGCCAGGTTCTTCGCATGCTGCTCGATCGAGCGATCGCGCAGTGTCTGCATCAGTGCATACACTGGTTTCGTGTGGTGGTCGTCGGCACCGATGTTGTAGATGCCGGAGTAGACAAACGCGCCGGCAGCGAGGATAGCGACAACAAGCATTGCGATGATGGTGGTGAATGGTTTCATGCGATTCTCCAGTAGTCAGGGCGACTGGTGTTGATTTGGCGGATTCAAAACCAGAAGCGCACGCCGGCAACGAACTGCCGATCGACAACGGGTTGACGATCCTGCCGCGCGTAGTCGGCCGTCGCACCGTAACGTTGCGTCCAGACTACGCCGATGTAAGGCGCGAGTTGTCGATGGATTTCGTAACGCAGGCGCAGGCCCAGTTGCGTATCAGAGATGCCACGGCCGATGCGGTGGGCCGGATCGTTTCTGCCGTAGAGATTGACCTCGAACTCGGGTTGCAGGATCAGCCGCTGGGTGAAGAGCCATTCGTAGTCAGCCCGCAAGCGGGCGGCGGTACGGCCGGAAACGCCGACGTAACCGGTCGCTTCCACTTCGAACCAGTACGGTGCGAGGCCCTGCACGCCGAACGCGGCCCAGTCGCGCGACGGGCCACTGCCAAAATCGTGACGAACACCCAGCTGGGTGTTCCAGTAGGCGGCCACGCTGTGGCTCCACAACACTTCGACATCGCCGTCGTCGAGCTTGCCGCGGCTGCGCGTACCTTCGGTACGCACCCAAAGCTTGTTCTCGTCGTTGCCGTACCAGCCTTGCGCCTCCCAACGCTGGCCGTTCGCACCGCGGCTGTGGAGCGCCTCCAGCTGATTGATCAACAGCATGGCCAGCGGCGCGTTGTCGAGCATGTCCATGCCCTTCATGGGACCATAGCCGACGCCATCGGAATAATCCGGGCTGCGTGCATGGGGCGGCGCGCTGCCGCCTTGCATCGGGCCCATCGTCATGCCGGACATGCCAGCATGCGCATCGTGTTGCACCGCTGTGCGCCCCGTGCCTTGCATGCCGTCGGATGTGTTGCCTTGTACCGGCGGTGTCTGCGCCGGCGGCAGTCCGGACATCGTGCGGTGATCCATCTCCGGCATGCCGTCGTGGTGCATGTCGTGCATGCCGCCATGGGAAGCGACCGGCTTGGCGACAACGTGTTTCTTGCTGGTTTTTTTCACGGCTGGCTTGGCCATCGGCGCACGCGTACCGGACGATGCCGCCGGCATCGTCATGCCGGGCATAGAGCCCATGTCCATCGAAGCAGCGCTGCCTGACGATGCCGGAACGTTTTGTGCTGCTACAGCCAGCGGCAACAGCAGTACCGTCAGCAGGATCGGGCGATGCAGGCTGGTCGAAATCACGCGAGAGCGCATGCTCATGACACCGCCACCTCGCGGAACATGCCTGCCTCCATGTGATACTGCATGTGGCAGTGGTAGGCCCAGCGGCCGAGGTTGTCGGCGCTCACGGCGTAACTCACGCGCTGCGCGGGCTGCACGTTGATGGTGTGCTTGCGCACCTGGAATTGGCCGCCCGGATTCTCCAGCTCGCTCCACATGCCGTGCAGGTGGATCGGGTGGTTCATCATGGTGTCGTTGACCAGTACGATGCGCACTCGTTCGCCGCTGGGAAAATGCACCGGCTTGGCGTCGGAGAACTTCGCGCCGTCGAACGACCACATGAAACGCTCCATGTTGCCGGTGAGGTGCAGCTCGATCTCGCGACTGGGTTCGCGTGGGTCGAGCGAGCCACCGATCGTGTGCAGGTCGGCGTAGGTGAGCACGCGGCGGCCGTTGTCACGCAGACCGATGCCTGGGTCGTCGAGATTCGTGCGCGGCATGTCCACGTGCATGTCG
>DASZCB010000249.1:0-1749 GCA_035943575.1 Rhodanobacter sp.
TTCCTGATCGATCCGGCAGGCTGAGCATCCGCAGCCAATGCCTGCGCTGCGGCACGCAGCACAGCCGCGTCCAGCGCCGGGCTGGGCTCGTTCCGCGGCAACTGGCGATACAACGTCGCCAGCTCGGCTTCGCCGGGCAGCTTTTCGTCGGGCTCTGACGGGCCTTGCGGTGGCAGCTGGGTGGTCATTCGGTCAGCACTTCGCGTAATCGGGTCATGGCATAGCGCAGGCGCGACTTCACCGTCTCGCGGCCGGCGCCGGTCACCGCGGAAATCTCCTCAAGACTGAGTTCCTGCTCCAGTCGCAGCAGCACGGCGGTGCGCTGTTCGTCCGGCAGTTGTTCGATCGCGCGCTGCAGGCCGCGGCGGCGTTCGAACTCGGACAGGGCGTGATCGGGCTGCTCACGCTCCGGTATCGCCATGTTGGCCAGCGCGGTTTCCGCCTCGTCGCCATCGGCCATCGGACGCTGGCGGCGGGCGCTGTCGATCATCAGGTTGTGCGCGATCTGCAGCAGCCAGGTGCTGAACTTCGCCTGCGGCTGGTAGCGCGCGCGGGCACTGATCACTCGGCTCCAGGTTTCCTGGAACAGCTCGTCGGTACGATGCGTGTCGCGCACGCTGCGCAGCAGAAACCGGTACAGCATGCCGCGATGGCGCGCATACAGTGCCTCGAACGCGGCGAGGTCGCCGCGCGCATAGGCAAGCATCAGCATCGCATCGGGATCGACCGCAGCATCCATAGGTGCCGAGATTAAGCGAAATCGCATGGCGTCGGGTAAGTTGATCTGGGCTGATTTCGATGCAACCAGCTCCGGCCCCGATGCGTGGCAGCGGCTGGGGAGGGGTGCCGGCGCACCCACAACCGCTGTCCGCGCATCGAGGCCGGAAACCTCAACGCGCCGCCGGGTCGTTGTCGGCATGCTCGTGCGCGATGACTTTCATGTTCATAGGACGACGCTCCTGTGGTTCATGAATGGTGAAACGCAGGCAGGCCGCCAACGGGGTTAATCGTGTCGCGGTAGCATGGCGTCCTCAGCGAGACTTACGGAACGACATGATCAACAACGACGTACTGCGCGCCATCCGCTACATGCTCGACCTCAGCGACGGCAAGGTGGTGGAGATCACCCATCTGGCCGACGCGAATTTTCCGATCGCGAAGGAGGACGTGCAGGCATTCCTGAAGAAGGATGAGGAGCCTGGCTACGTCGAATGCAGCAACGCCGTGCTGGCGCACTTCCTCGACGGCCTGGTATTTCACCGCCGCGGCCGCGACGAAAGCCTGCCGCCACGCCCGGTGGAAAAGCGCGTCACCAACAACGTGGTGCTGAAGAAACTGCGCGTGGCGTTCGAGTTGAAGGACGTCGACATGCACCAGATCCTCACCGCCGCCGGCTTTCCGATCTCCAAGCCCGAACTCAGCGCGCTGTTCCGCCAGCCTGATCACAAGAATTTCCGCCTCTGCGGCGATCAGCTGCTGCGGAATTTCCTGAAGGGGCTGACGATGCGGGTGCGCGGTAACGCCTGAACGGTTTCCGGGCGCGGATCGCTGCCTTTCTGATCCAGATTCGGATGGGCGGGCCCTGTCGATGGGTCAGACGACCTCGACAATCCACCCATGCCAGTTGCCCATTCCGCGCGTGAGGCAGAGCCTCGACGCATCAGCGTGGGCGTGTCTGCTGTCGTCGCTCCCCTGCCGGCGAGTGTTCGACCGGGAGCGGAGAGGGCGGGAGTTCGTCATGGAACTCCC
>DASZCB010000250.1:0-1528 GCA_035943575.1 Rhodanobacter sp.
CGAAATGTCCGGTGGCTTTCATGCGTTTCTCCGTCGTGCCGGCTCAGCGATCCACTTCGCCGAACACGAGGTCATAGGTACCGATCATGGCAACCACGTCGGCGAGCATGTGGCCGCGCACGATGGTGTCCATGGATGACAGGTGGGCAAAGCCCGGGGCGCGCAGGTGCACGCGAAACGGCTTGTTGGCGCCATCGGAAACCAGATAGCAGCCAAACTCGCCCTTCGGCGCCTCGACCGCGGCATAGGTTTCGCCGGCGGGCACGCAATAGCCTTCGGTGAACAGCTTGAAGTGATGGATCATGGCTTCCATGTCCTCCTTCATCTCGACCCGCGACGGCGGCGCCACCTTGAAGTTCTGCACCATCACCGGGCCGGGGTTCGCTCGCAGCCACTTCACGCACTGCTGGATGATCCGGTTCGACTGGCGCATCTCTTCCACGCGACACAGGTAACGGTCGTAGCAGTCACCGCCGACGCCGACCGGGATGTCGAAATCCATCTCGGCGTACTTCGCATACGGCTGCTTCTTGCGCAGATCCCAGGCGACACCCGAGCCGCGCAGCATCACGCCGGTCATGCCCCACTGCTGAGCCAGCTCCGGGCTGATCACGCCGATACCGACGGTGCGCTGCTTCCAGATGCGGTTGTTCGTCAGCAGGTCTTCGTACTCGTCCACCTTCGACGGGAAGTCGGCGGTGAACGCGTCGAGATAATCCAGCATCGAACCTTCACGCCAGCTGTTGATGCGCTTGAGATCCTTGCCCTTGTGCCACGGCGATTCGCGGTACTGCGACATCTGCGCCGGCAGGTCGCGGTAGACGCCGCCGGGACGGTAGTAGGTTGCGTGCATGCGCGCGCCCGACACCGCCTCGTACACGTCCATCAGCTCTTCGCGTTCGCGGAACGCGTACAGGAACACCGCCATCGCGCCAAGATCGAGCGCGTTCGAGCCGATCCACATCAGGTGGTTCAGGATGCGGGTGATCTCGTCGAACATGGTGCGGATGTACTGCGCGCGTTCTGGTGCCTCGATCCCCAGCAGGTTCTCGATCGCCTTCACGTAGGCGTGCTCATTGCACATCATCGAGACGTAGTCGAGCCGGTCCATGTAACCGATCGACTGGTTGAACGGCTTGGACTCGGCCAGCTTCTCGGTGCCACGATGCAGCAGGCCGACGTGCGGATCGGCGCGGACGATGGTCTCGCCGTCCATCTCCATCACCAGGCGCAGCATGCCGTGTGCGGCCGGATGCTGCGGGCCGAAGTTCATCGTGTAATTGCGGATTTCCTGCATGCTCAATTCTCCCGCCAGTGGTCGGCGGCTTCGGCCTTGGCCTGCATCAGGTCGGCGTCGTTGCGGATGGTGCGCGGCACCAGCACACGCGGCTCGATCGACACCGGCTCGTAGATCACCCGCTTCTGCTCAGGGTCGTAGCGCACCTCGACATTGCCGATCAGCGGGAAGTCCTTGCGGAACGGATGGCCGACGAAACCGTAGTCGGTAAGGATGCGGCGCAGGTCCGGG
>DASZCB010000251.1:0-2108 GCA_035943575.1 Rhodanobacter sp.
GTCGGTCTGCAGCAGCATGTGGGTCTGCAGGCGCCGCACGAACACGCCGGCGATCCGCGCGCGCTCGTCGGCGCGGCCGGTCTCCTTCTCCACGATCGAGGCCAGGATCAGCGCATCGTATGGCGTGGTCAGCGGCAGATCCTTGTCGCGCGCCGACCACAACGCATCGAGCGTCTTGACCATGGCGATGTGCGCACGCTTGAAGATGTCCAGGTCGCTGTCGCCTTTTACGTAGGCGTAAGTCTCCGGCAGGAAGCGTCCTTCCGGTGCCTCGCCAGGTGCGCCGATTTTCTGCATGATCGCCGCATCGTCCAGCGCGGCACTGTCGTGGTTCAACTTCTCGGCTTTGGCCAGTGCCTGGCGCAGCTCGGCGAAGGTCCAGCCGTCGACGATGGTGAAGTTGCGTTGCAACACCTTGCCGGCGGCCATGTTGGCAAGCAGCTGGCGCGGCGTGATGCCGACCTCCAGCGCGTACTCGCCGGCGTGCAGCCGGCCGGCCACGCGCATCTCCTCGGCCAGCAGGCGCCAGTACCACAGGTTGGCCGTGCTCAGGTTGCGCTGATGCAACTCGCCGACGATGTTCCGGAAACCGCTGCCGCGGCCGACGTCGATGCTGTCGCCCTGTGCCGCCACGTTCAACGGTGCGCGGCTGAAGCGGTTGAAATCGTTCCAGCCATAGGCCAGCACGCCGACCAGTGCCAGCAGCACGATCAACAGCAGCGCCCGTGGCAGCGCACGACCACGCATCGGTTTGTCACTCATCCGCCCTGCTCCATCGAAAACCTCAGATTGCGCCAATGCCGTTGCATCTGACGGGCTATGTCGCCTACCGCATAATCCTGATCGCCCAGGAAACATACCGGCAGGATGCCGCGCACGCTCGAACTGAGAAAGACCTCGCTGGCATGCCACAGGTCAGTCAGCGTCAGCTCGCCGACCCGCGTTTGCGGACATGCCGCCAGCACTTCGGCACGGGCGACTCCGGCCACGCCGCAGCGATCCAGCGCCGGCGTCCGCAGCACACCGTCGACGACGGCAAACAGGTTGGCCATGGTCGCCGAAATCACCCGGTTGTGGCTATCGCACAGCACGCCTTCGGCAATCGCCGGATCGTTCCACTCGGCGCGTGCCAGCACCTGCTCCAGCCGATTCAGATGTTTCATGCCAGCCAGCAGCGGCTGTTCGGCAAGGCGGGTACCGCACACACGCATGCGCACGCCTTGTGCGTACATTTGAGCCGGTGTCTGCGGCGGCGCGAACGCGGCCACCACGCACGTCGGTTGCGGCACCGCAGGCGGCGCGTAACCGCGCTCGCCGACGCCGCGGGTCAGCGTGATGCGCACCACCGACTGCGGCATCTCGCGACTGACCTGCAACACTTCGTGCCACAGCTGTTCCGTATCGGGCAACGGCATCCGCAGGCGTTCACAGCTGTGCATGAGCCGCTGCATGTGGCGTGACCATAACGGTGCCACGGCACCGACCAGACGGATGCTTTCGAATAGGCCGTCGCCATAGGCCAGACCGCGATCCAGCACCGACACCTGTTCAGCCGCCACGCCGTTGACCAGTATGCGCGCGTTCATCAGCCCGGCACTCCCAGCGCACGCAGCAGGCCGCGAGCCTTGGCGCGGGTTTCATCCAGCTCACTCGCGGCCACCGAATCGGCGACGATGCCCGCGCCCGCGCGCAGGCTGACTTCATTGCCGGTCACGGTGAGAGTGCGGATCAGGATGTTCAAGTCGAGGTCACCGCTGCGATCGAGATAACCCAGCGCGCCGGTATAGGCGCCACGCGGCGCGTCTTCCAGTGCGGCAATGATTTCCATGCAACGTACCTTGGGACACCCAGTGATAGTGCCGCCGGGGAACGTGGCGGCGATGACTTCGCCGGGAGTCACGTCGGCACGCAGATGGCCCCGTACATTGGACACAATGTGGTGAACGTGGGCGTAACTCTCCACTGCCATCAACTCGTCGACTTCGACCGTCCCCGGCACGCAGACGCGACCGAGGTCGTTGCGCTCCAGATCGATCAGCATGACATGCTCGGCACGTTCTTTCGGGTGCGCGCTCAATTCGCGAATGCGTGCCAGCTCGTCATCGCCG
>DASZCB010000252.1:0-2913 GCA_035943575.1 Rhodanobacter sp.
CGCAGATAGCCTTGTGTCAAGCCACCGCCAGCTATATACAGCTCGCCGGCCACGCCGGTCGGTTGCGGCTGCAGGTTCGCATCGAACACGTACAGCTGGGTGTTCCAGATCGGGCGGCCGATGGCGACGCTGCTCGCCGAACGCATGTTCTCGATCACTTCGTGCGTACAGCAGCCGACGGTAGCCTCGGTCGGGCCGTACTCGTTGATCAGTCGTACGTTCGGATGATGTTCCTGCCAGTAGGCGAGGTCGGCAGGCACCAGCGCTTCGCCGCCTAACAGCAGGGTTTCCGCTGGTGGCGGCGAACCTACTTCCAGGTTGCTGTTGAGCAGCTTTAGATGCGCGGGCGTGAGCTTAAGCAGCTCGTAGCCGCCGGCTGGAAGTGTGGCGGTGAGCTTGGAAAAATCGCCGCCTACATGCATCAGCGTCAACGGTTGGCCGGCCAGCAAGGGGCCGAACAGTACCGTCACGCTACCGTCGAAAGTGGCGGAAAGCGTGGTCGCCGATCCGTTACCGTCCACGCGGAAATACGCGTACTGGCTCCAGGCGAAGTAGTGCGCGACCGAGCGGTGCGCTACAACCACGCCCTTGGGTTTGCCGGTGGAACCGGAGGTGTAGATGACATAGGCGGGATGCAGCAGATGTAGTGGCTGCAGGCGATCGGCATCGGTAGGGTTGTCGCTACGGCTGCCGGCGAGGCGTTCTTCTACGTCGGCGTGATCGAGTACGCACAAGGGTGTTGTCGCGGGTAGTAGTGCGCGACATTCGTTGCGTGTCACAACGCGCACGGGTTGCGCGTCGTCGAGCGTCATCGCTAGCCGCTCGGCGGGATATTCGAGATCCAACGGGAGATACGCTGCGCCGGCCTTGAGCACGGCAAGCAGGGCGACGATCAAATCGAGCGAGTGCGGCAGCGCAATCGCTACCACCATCCCGGGGCCCGCGCCCTCGGCGATCAGCAGATGTGCAAGCCGGTTCGCGCGCTGATTGAGTTGCTCGAAATCGAGACGCTGGTCTTCGAAGATCGCCGCGATGGCAGCAGGACTGCGTGCTACCTGTGCTTCGAACAGCGCAGGCAGCGTGGCTTCATCTATGGGCTGCTCGGTGGCATTCCAGTCCTGCACAACGCGTTGCCGTTCTGCAGCATCCATCAACTCGATGCTGCCGATCGACTGGCTGGCGTCGTCGGTGACAGCTCTCAATACACGTTCGAAGCGCTGTGCGAATGACTGCGCCGTAACGGCGTCGAACAGATCGGTGGCGTATTCCACGAAGCCGCGCAGGCCGGCCGGTGTGCTGTCGTCGTGTTCGTATTCGGCCAGTTCGACACTGAAGTCGAACTTGGCGGTAGGCATCTCGAAGAGCTGCTCACTGCAGCGCATGCCGGGTAGTCGCAAGGTTTTGCCGGTCGCCTTTTGCAGCACCAGCATGACCTGGTACAGCGGGTGATGGGACAGCGAACGTTCGGGGCTGAGCGCATCGACCAGTTGCTCGAACGGCAGATCCTGATGTTCGTAAGCAGCCAGGTCCGCCTGACGCACGCGCATCAGCAAGGCATCGAAGGGCGGATTACCTGACGTATCGGTGCGCAAGACCAACGTGTTGAGGAAAAAGCCGACCAGCCCGTCCAGTGCCTCATCGCTGCGTCCGGCGACCGAGCTGCCGATGGGAATATCAGTACCTGCACCGAGACGCGTCAGCAAAGTCGCCAGCGCTGCATGCAGCACCATGAACAGCGTGCAGTCGTGCCGCTGCGCTAGTGCAAGGAGACGGCCGTGCAGAGCGGCATCGATGTTGAAGAGAAGATGCTGGCCGCGATAACTCATCGCTGAAGGGCGTGGCCGATCGTATGGCAGGCTCAGTTGTTCTGGCAGATCAGCCAGTGCTTGCCGCCAATACGCCAGTTCACGGGTGTGCAGGCTTTGTGAATCGGAAGCATCACCAAGCAGGTGCTGCTGCCATAGCGTGTAGTCGGCGTACTGTACGGGCAGCGCCTGCCATGCCGGTGCGCGATGATTGACCCGCTCGGCATAGGCATGAGAGAGATCGCTGGCCAGCGGTATCAACGAGGCGCCATCGCCAGCGATGTGGTGAAGCAAGAGCAGCAGCACATGCTGCTCGGCGTCGAGCTTGAATAGACTTACGCGTAACGGTAATTCGCAGATCAGATCAAAGGCGTGCATTACGGCGGCATCAAGCGCAGCCGGCAATTCGTTTTCATCCACATCGATCACGGCCAGCTCGATCTCAGCCTGTGCGAGCACATGCTGATAGGCGCTATCGCTGGACGGGAAGATAGTGCGCAGGCTTTCATGGCGCTGGACAAGATCGCCGAGCGCAGCCTGCAAGGCATGCACCTGCAGCGGACCTTCCAGCCGGGTGGCCAGCGGGATGTTGTAGGTCGCACTGGGGCCTTCGAACTGATGCATGAACCACAGCCGGCGCTGCGCATAGGATAGCGGCAGCCGTTCGGGTCGCGGCATCACCTGCAGGCTTGGACGAACAATTGACGTTGTTTCAAGTTTTTGCGCGAGCGCTGCCACCGTGCGCGCTTCGAACACGGTGCGAATCGATACTTCGGCATGCAGCCTGGTGCGAATCAGGGCAATCAACCGAATCGCCAGCAGCGAATGTCCACCCAGCTCGAAGAAGTTGTCGTCGATGCCGACGTGTTCCAGACCCAGCACCTCGGCGAACAGCTCGGCCAGCACGGATTCTTCCGGCGTACGTGGCGCGCGTTGTGTCACCGGCGTGAAGTCCGGTGCGGGCAGCGCCTTGCGGTCGAGCTTGCCGTTGGGGTTGAGCGGTAACGCTTCCAACGCGACGAAAGCGGCGGGCAGCATGTAGTCGGGCAAGCGCTGCGCAAGTTGTGTGCGCAGTGCGTTGACGTCGAGCGAAGCCGCCACCACATAG
>DASZCB010000253.1:0-5529 GCA_035943575.1 Rhodanobacter sp.
CACAGCATCGCAAGGCCGCGCACCTGTTGTGGTATCTCCAGTGCGGCGGTCAACGCGACGATCCCGCCCAGCGACCAGCCAAGCCAGATCGCCGGTGGCGTCACCGCGGCGATCGCGGCGGCGCAGGCGCGCGGTTCCAGCGGCAGTCCGCAATCGCGCGAATAGCCGTGGCCGGGCAGATCGACCACGTGCATCGTGCAGTGCTCTTCCAGCGCCTCGACCAGCGGCGCCAGCACACCACCGTGCATCGCCCAGCCATGCAGCAGCACCATCGGCACCGGGCCGTGGCCGTGGGTTTCCACGTACAGGCTCATGCGTTGGGGTCCTTGTCCCTGGCGCGTGGTCCGGGCATCGGAATGCCGGCCGGCGTCAGCGCGCTGTCCACCGCGACGCGCCCATCGAACACGAAGCAGTCACCGCGCCAGTGCGCGCCGTCGGTCTGTTCCAGGTATTTTAGGATGCCGCCATCGAGTTGATAGACGTGCGGCATGCCGAGATCGCGCATGTGCAGTGCGGCCTTCTCGCAGCGGATGCCGCCGGTGCAGTACGACACGATGGTCTTGCCTTCGTAGCGCGCGCGGTCGGCGGCGATCGCGGCGGGGAATTCGGTGAAGCTGGCGAGACGGTAGTCGACCGCCTGCGGGAACTTGCCGACGTCGGTTTCGTAATCGTTGCGGGTGTCCAGCAGCATCACGTCGCGGCCATCGTCATCGTGGCCCTGATCCAGCCAGCGCTGCAGTGTGGACGCGTCCACCGCCGGCGCGCGGCCGCCTTCGGGGCGGATCGTGGGCAGGCGCATGGTGATGATCTCGCGCTTCAGGCGCACGCGCAGGCGGCCGAACGGCACCTCGTCGGACAGCGACTCCTTCGGTTCGATATCGGCGAAGCGCGGGTCCTCATGCAAGCTGGCGATGAAACCGTCGATCTGCGCGCGGCTGCCGGCGAGGAACAGGTTGATGCCTTCCGGCGCCAGCAGGATGGTGCCTTTCAGCGCCAGCGCTTCGCAGCGCGCGAACAGCCGTTCGCGCAGCATGGGCAGATCGTCGAGGCTGATGAATTTGTAGGCGGAGATGTTGACGATCGACATGCGGGGGTATCGGTAAAGCAAGCGGACAATTATACGCGGCGACGGCAAGGCGCCCGTGGGGGAGTCATTCGCGCAAACCCGGATCTGGGGCAATGGCCGGCAGTCGCAGGGTTTCCAGCGCGGTCAGCAGCCTATCCACATGCGCATCTTCATGCGCCGCCGACAGGGTGATGCGCAAGCGTGCCTGACCGGCGGGTACGGTTGGTGGGCGGATCGCGCTGACCAGCAGGCCTTGCCGTTCGAGTGCCTGTGCTGCCGCCAGTGCGGCATCGGCGCTGCCCAGCAATAGCGGCTGGATCGCAGTGGTTGAGGCCAGCAGCGGCAAGCCGAGTTCGGCCGCACCGCGGCGAAATCGTTCGATCGATGCGGTGAGCTTGTCGCGTCGCCACTCTTCGGTTTGCGCCAGTTGCACTGCCTCGAGTGCAGCTGCGGCCAGCGCAGGGGGCATCGCGGTGGTGTAGATATAGGGACGCGCGAACTGCATCAGGCCGTCGATGACATTGGCCGAACCGGCGACGAAAGCACCCGCACAGCCAAGCGCCTTGCCCAGCGTGGCCATCAGCAGCGGGACTTCTTGCTGATTCAGGTTTGCAGCGCTGACACAGCCGGCGCCGCGTTTGCCGAGTACGCCCAGGCCATGCGCGTCGTCGACCATGAAGGTGGCGTGTTCGCTCGCGCACAGCGTCGCCAGTTCGCGCAGCGGAGCGATGTCGCCGTCCATGCTGAACACGCCGTCGGTGGCCAGCAGGGCGGCGGCTTCCTGGTTCGCTGCAAGCTGGCGCGCGGCGGCAGATACATCGGCATGCGGATAGCGCTTCAGCTCGGCGCCGCTGAGTTTCGCACCATCCAGCAGGCAGGCATGGTTGAGCTTGTCCTGCACGCAGACGTCGCCCTGCGCCAGCAATGCCTGTAGTACGCCGAGATTGGCCATGTAGCCGGTGGAGAACAGCAGCACGCGCTCGCGCCCGGTCCACGCGGCCAGAGCCTCCTCCAGCTCCGCGTGTTCGATACGGTGGCCGCAGATCAGGTGCGCCGAGGTACTGCCGACACCTTCTTCTCTGGCCGTGCGCGCGAGTGCGGCGATCAGCTGCGGGTGTTGTGCCAGGCCGAGATAGTCGTTGCTGCAGAACGACAGCAGGCGCTCGCTGCCGGTTTCCAGCCATGGGCCGTCGACGTGGTCGATCGTGCGCAGTCGACGCAACAGTTGCGCACGCGCGCGTTCGGCCGTCTGCACGGCCAGTCGTTCGAGCAGGTCAGGCCGCGGCGCTGCAGCCACAGCCTTGTCCGCAGCCAGTGTCAACCGGCTCCATGATGTCCGCATGCACGGTGTTGCTTTCCTCGACCACCTGCAGCGGATGCAGGTCGAGCCGCGCGAACAGCGAGCGGTCGTGTTCCACGTCCGGGTTACCGGTGGTCAGCAGCTTCTCGCCGTAGAAGATCGAGTTGGCGCCGGCGAAGAAGCACAGCGCCTGCACCGCGTCGTCCATCTGCTGGCGGCCGGCGGACAGGCGCACCATCGAGGCCGGCATCAATAGACGCGCGACCGCGATCGTACGCACGAACTCGAACGGGTCCAGTGCCGCGGTGCCATTCAACGGCGTGCCTTCTACCTGTACCAGCTGATTGATCGGCACCGACTGCGGATGTTCGGGCAGGTTGGCCAGCGTCTGCAGCAGGCCGGCGCGCTGGTCGCGCGATTCGCCCATGCCGACAATGCCGCCGCAGCAGGTCTTCATGCCGGCGGCGCGCACATGATCGAGCGTATCGAGCCGGTCCTGATACCGGCGGGTGTGGATCACTTCGCCATAGAACTCCGGCGCGGTGTCGAGGTTGTGGTTGTAGTAGTCGAGCCCGGCCGCCTTCAGTGTGTCGGCCTGCGTGCCGCTGAGCATGCCCAGCGTGGCGCAGGTTTCCAGGCCGAGGCCTTTCACAGCGCGCACGATCTCGGCCACCTTCAGCACGTCGCGATCCTTCGGGCCGCGCCATGCCGCGCCCATGCAGAAACGGCTGGCGCCGGCGTCCTTCGCCGCCTGCGCGCGTTCCAGCACAGCTTCGACGCTCATCAGCTTCTGCGCCTGTACGCCGGTGTCGTAGCGCGCCGCCTGCGGGCAGTAGGCGCAGTCCTCCGGGCAGCCGCCAGTCTTGATCGACAGCAGGGTCGAAACCTGTACCGCGTTCGGATCGTGCTGCTCGCGGTGTACCGCATGCGCGCGATGCAGCAACTCGTTGAACGGCAGCGCGAATAGCGCGGCCACTTCAGTGCGCGTCCAGTCGTGGCGGATGGCGGTGTGGGACATGGAACGGCAACTCCGGTGCATGGAGCGCGAGAGTGTGGGAGTCGCCCGGTAGAGAGTCAACTCGATGCGCTGACGAATGGTTGACGCAAGCATGGACGTGGCTCACCCGCTACCATCGCGTGATCAAACGAGAAGCGACCTGGAGCGTATCAGCATGACAGAAGGACAAGGCAGCAGCGGTAACGTGCTTGCCGCCATCTGCAGTTTCTTTATTCCGGGGTTGGGCCAGCTGGTACAGGGGCGCCTGCTCATGGCAATCATCATGTTCGTGCTGGCGGCGGTGCTGTGGATCGTCCTGCTCGGCTGGCTGATCCACCTGTGGTCAATCCTCGACGCCGCGTTGTACAAACCGAACCGCTGACCGGACATGCGCATGGATGCGTGGATGGAGCCGTGGCGACGATTGCAGCGCTTCATGTTGCCGTGGCGTTGCCTGTTATGCAGTGCCGCTGGGGCTGACAGTCTCGATCTGTGTGCCGATTGCGCGGCCGAGCTGCCGCGCAACCGCAGCTGTTGCGCACGCTGCGCGCTACCCCTGGCAATGCCGGCGGCGCTATGTGGCGAATGCCAGCGCCGCGCGCCACCGTGGGATGCCGCGTGGGCACCGTTCCGCTACGGCTGGCCGCTGGATCGGCTGGAATCGCGCTACAAGTTCGGCGCCGATCTTGCCGCCGGTCGCGTGTTGTCCACGCTGTGGCGGCGCGAACCTTGCCCGATCGACCTGCCGCCATTGCTGCTGACGGTGCCATTGCATCGCAGCCGTCTGCGTCAGCGCGGTTACAACCAGGCGCTGGAACTGGCCCATCCGCTGGCACGCGAACTCGGTGTGTCGTTGCGCCACGATGCGCTGCAACGGGTTCGTCAAACCGATGCGCAGACCGAACTCGATGCGCTCGGGCGCCGCCGCAACGTGCGCGGCGCGTTCGCCTTGCGCGCTGGCATCGCGCTGCCAGCGCACGTGGCGATCCTCGACGATGTGATGACCACCGGTGCCACCCTGGCCGAATGCGCGCGTGTGCTCAGGCGCGCCGGCGTGCGGCGCGTGGACCTGTGGGCACTGGCGCGGGCGCCGTCACCACGAGGCTAGTGCGTCAGCGCAGTGCCAGCGCCAGCACGATGCCGATCCATACAGCCAGTCCCAGCCAGTTGTTGTGGCGGAACGCGGCGAGGCAAGCGCTGCGGATGCGGTCGCGAATCAGCCAGTGCTGGTAGCCGAACAGGCCGGCGGCGACCAGCAGGCCGAGCCAGTATGGCCAGCCCAAGGCGGCGCGCTGGCCGACGAACAGCATCGTCAGCAGGAAGGTGCCCATCAGCACACCGAGGATCGGCAGGTCGGCATCGCCGAACAGGATCGCGGTGGATTTCGCGCCGGCCTTGATGTCGTCGTCACGGTCGACCATCGCGTACTCGGTGTCGTACACCACCGACCAGATGATGTTGCCGATGAACAGCAGCCAGCCCACCGGCGGCACCGTGTTCATCACTGCGGCGAATGCCATCGGGATCGACCAGCCGAACGCCGCGCCCAGCACTACCTGCGGCAGATAGGTATAGCGCTTGGTGAACGGGTAGATCGCCGCGAGCAAAGCGCCGGCGAACGACAGCTCGATGGTCAGCCGGTTGGTGAACAGCACCAGCACGAACGCGAACGCGAGCAGCGCAGCGAACACGATCAACGCTTCGCGCGGCGTCACCCGCCCGCTGGCGATCGGTCGGCCGGCGGTGCGTTCAACTTGCGGGTCGAGTTCGCGGTCGGCGTAGTCGTTGATCGCGCAACCGGCCGCGCGCATCGCGAACACGCCGAGGGTGAAGATGATCAGTGGCTTCCATGGCGGAAAATCGCCGGCAGCCAGCCACAGCGCCCACCAGGTCGGCCACAGCAGCAGCAGCGCGCCGACCGGACGATCCATCCGGGTCAGCACCAGATAGTCCAGCGCCTTTTCACGATAGCGTGGTGGCAGTTTTTGCAGTAACCAGTTCAGCACTCGCGTGGCGCGGGTAGAACTGTCCGCCGGTTGCGCCGGCCTGGCGGCGGGTCTCGCCTCACCGGGCCGCGGTCGGGTGGTGGGCGAAGGCGCGTTGTTGCGCCGCAGGCGTTTGCGGGGAGGAGGAGCCATTTGCCGAGTTTAGCGTGGTCGCTGCAGT
>DASZCB010000254.1:0-6753 GCA_035943575.1 Rhodanobacter sp.
CCTTCGATCTGGTGGAACATCGGCGAATGGGTCTGATCCGAATCGCTGCGATAGACCTTACCCGGCGCGATGATGCGGATCGGCGGCTGGCGACCGATCATCGAACGGATCTGCACAGGCGAGGTATGCGTGCGTAGCAAGCGCCCATCACCGAAGTAGAAAGTGTCGTGCATGGCGCGTGCCGGATGGTGCGGCGGGAAGTTCAGCGCTTCGAAATTGTGCCAGTCGTCCTCGATTTCTGGGCCGTCGGCGCGCTGATAACCCAAGCGCGCGAAGATCGACGAAATGCGCTCCAGCGCACGGGTGATCGGGTGGATACCGCCGCGCTCGCCGTCGCGGCCAGGCAGGCTTATGTCGAGTTTCTCGGAGGCGAGACGGCGATCCAGCTCGGCCTGCTCCAGCAGCTGCTTGCGTGCGGCAAGCGCTTCGGCGAGGCGATCCTTGACCTTGTTCACCTCGGCGCCGCGCGCCTTGCGCTCATCCGGCGCCAGCGCACCGAGCGTCTTCAGCGCGGCGGTGACGATGCCGCTCTTGCCCAGCAGGCTCACGCGCAATGCATCGAGCGCCTCCAGCGTGCCTGCCTTGTCGATTTCGGCCAGCGCTTGTGCGGCGCGGCTGTCCAGATCGTCCATCGATGCGATTCCGATTAGCGATTCACAGAAACGAAAACGGGGAGGAGACGTTGGCCTCCTCCCCGCTTGATTCACATCATATCGTCAGCGCCGAGGCGCCAGCCGATCAAGCGGCCAGACTGGCCTTCGCTTTCTCGGCAATCACTTCAAACGCCTTGATGTCGTGCACGGCGATATCGGCGAGAACCTTGCGGTCGACGGTGATACCTGCCTTGCTCAGGCCATTGATCAGGCGGCTGTAGGACAGGCCGAACATGCGCGCAGCGGCGTTGATGCGGACGATCCACAGTGCGCGGAACTGGCGCTTGCGCTGCTTGCGACCGATATAAGCGTACTGACCAGCCTTGATGACGGCCTGGTTGGCAACGCGGAAGACCTTGCGGCGGGCGTTGTAATAGCCCTTGGCACGACCGATAACTTTTTTGTGACGACGACGGGCGGTAACGCCACGCTTTACACGAGCCATGGTTTATCTCCTCGTCTTACAAGTACGGCAACATGCGCGCTACACCCTTGGTGTCGCACGCCTTCAGATGATTCGGTGCACGCAGACCGCGCTTACGCTTGGTCGACTTCTTGGTCAGGATGTGTGACTTGAAGGCGTGGCCGCACTTGATTTTGCCCGACGCGGTCTTGCGAAAACGCTTCGCAGCCGCCCGGTTGGTCTTGATCTTGGGCATGGGAATGCTCCTTAGTCCGGTTTCTGACTGATCTGGCGGTGATCCGAAGACCACGCTTTCCGTCCTGCCACGATCGGTTCACGACCCTTCCTGCGGGTCGAACCGGTGATTATACGGACTAAACATGCCAGATACCAGCTGTGTGGACCCCGACATGAAAACGGCGACCAGAAGGTCGCCGTTTGTCTTACTGCTTCTTCTTGGGACCGATCATCATGACCATCTGGCGGCCTTCAAGCCGCGGGAAGGACTCGATCTGGCCGTTCTCGCCGACGTCTTCCTGGATCTTCTTGGCCAGGTTCTGGCCCAGATCCTGATGCGACATCTCGCGACCGCGGAAGCGGATGGTGACCTTGACCTTGTCGCCTTCTTCCAGGAAGCGAAGCATGTTACGCAGCTTGATCTGGTAGTCGCCCACGTCGGTAACCGGACGGAACTTCACTTCCTTGATCTCGACCTGCTTCTGCTTCTTCTTGGCGGCCTGAACCTTCTTCTGGGCCTCGAACTTGAACTTGCCGTAATCCATGATGCGGCAGACCGGCGGGTCGCCGTTCGGCTGGATCTCGACCAGATCCATGCCAGCTTCCTGCGCCAGCGCGAGTGCCTCGTCACGGGTCAGGATACCGAGCTGTTCCGCCTCGGCACCAATCACACGAACCCGCGGAACGCGGATTTCCAGGTTACGACGATTACCCTTGTTGTCGGTGGTAGCGATACCACGATCCTCCAGAAGAAGTGATGAAACTGACCGATCGGCGCTCAGCGCCGGGTTTCGGTCACCAGTCGCTCAACGAAATCGGCCAGCGGCATGCTGCCCACATCCTCGCCCGAACGGGTACGTACGGAAACCGCACCTGTTTCTTTCTCGCGATCACCGACCACGAGGAGATAAGGCACTTTCTGCATCGTATGCTCGCGGATTTTATAGCCGACTTTCTCGTTGCGCAAATCCGATTGTACCCGGAAACCTTTGTCGACAAGGGTTTGCGTCACTTGGCTCACATAATCGCCCTGTGCGTCGGTGATATTGAGCACCACCGCCTGCACCGGGGCCAGCCAGGGTGGCAGCAGGCCGGCATGGTGCTCGATCAGGATGCCGATGAAACGCTCCATCGAGCCCACGATCGCCCGATGCAGCATCACCGGATGCTGTTTGTGCGAGTGCTCGTCCACATACTCGGCATCCAGGCGCTCGGGCATCATGAAATCGACCTGCATGGTGCCGACCTGCCAGGCGCGGCCGATCGAATCCTTCAGGTGGTACTCGATCTTCGGCGCATAGAACGCACCCTCGCCCGGCAACTCCTCCCACTCCACACCGGCGGCGCGCAATGCCCGACGCAACATTTCCTCGGTGCGATCCCAGAATTCGTCGGAGCCGATGCGCTTGTCCGGCCGCAACGCGAGCTTGATCGCCAGGTCGGTGAAGCCGAAGTCGGCATACACCTTCATCGCCTGCAGATGGAACGCGGTGACTTCCGGCTCGACCTGCTCGGGCGTGCAGAAGATATGGCCATCGTCCTGGGTGAACGCACGGACGCGCATGATGCCGTGCAGTGCGCCGGACGGCTCGTTGCGATGGCAGCCGCCGAATTCGCCGTAGCGGATCGGCAACTCGCGGTAGCTATGCAGGCCGGTGTTGAATACCTGCACATGACCGGGACAGTTCATCGGCTTCAGCGCGAACGTATGCTTCTCCGACTCAGTGAAGAACATGTTCTCGGCGTAGTTGTCCCAGTGCCCGGACTTCTTCCACAGCGACACGTCCAGCACCATCGGGCATCGCACTTCCTGATAGCCGCTCTTCTTGTACACGCCGCGCATGTACTGCTCGACCTGTTGCCAGATCGCCCAGCCATTCGGGTGCCAGAACACCATACCGGGGCTCTCTTCCTGTTGATGGAACAAGTCGAGCTGCTTGCCGATCTTGCGATGGTCGCGCTTCTCAGCCTCTTCCAGCTGATACAGATAAGCCTTCAGATCCTTGTCGTTCAACCACGCGGTGCCGTAGATACGGGTCAGCATCGCGTTGTTGGAATCGCCACGCCAGTACGCGCCGGCCACCTTCATCAGCTTGAAGGCGCGCAGCTTGCCGGTATTCGGCACGTGCGGGCCACGGCAAAGATCGGTGAACTCGCCCTGCGAATACAGCGACAGCGGCTCGGCGGACGGAATCGACTCGATGATCTCGGCCTTGTAGTTCTCGCCCATGCCGCGGAAGAACGTCACTGCCTCGTCGCGCGACTTCACGCTACGCGTCACCGGCAATTGTTCGGCGACGATCTTCTCCATCTCCGCCTCGATCTTCGGCAAGTCATCCGGCGTGAACGGGCGCTCGTAGGCGAAGTCGTAGAAGAAGCCGTTGTCGATCACCGGGCCGATCGTGACCTGCGCTCCCGGGTACAGGCGCTGCACGGCCTGCCCCATCAGATGCGCGGTGGAATGACGCAGGATCTCCAGCGCCTCGGGACTCTTGTCGGTGACGATCTGCAGGCTGGCGTCGTGCTCGATCGGGAAGCTGGCATCTACCAGCTTGCCGTCGACCTTGCCGGCCAGCGTCGCCTTGGCCAGACCGGCGCCGATCGAGGCGGCCACGTCCTGCACGGTAACGGGATGATCGAACGGCCGCTTGCTGCCGTCGGGTAGCGTGATCTCAATCATGGGAACCATTCTCTGAAAAGCAAAAAAGGGCGCAACGCCCTTTTCCGGAAACGAAGGCGTGATGGGTACTAGCGTTGGAAGCGGGTAGTTGCCATGTCGCACACTCGGCCGGCGCAAGCGCGGGCCACCTTCGTGTTGTGGATGATGCCGAAACGCTAGTTTAGCTCAAACCGACTGTCAATCACGGCCATGCCGATAAGCCTTCAGCGATAGAATGCATTCGTCATCCCGAGGATCACCCATGCGTATTCTGGTTACCGGCACCGCCGGCTTCATCGGCGCCGCTCTGGCGCAGCGTCTGCTGGCGCGCGGCGATGTGGTGCATGGCTTCGACAACCACAACGAATACTACGATCCCGCGCTGAAAGAGGCCCGGCTGGCGCTCTTTGCCGACCATCCAAACTACACCCATCAGCGCGCCGATCTGGCCGACGCCGATGCGGTGGATCACGCATTCGCCACGTTCAAGCCGCAGCGTGTGGTGAACCTCGCTGCACAAGCCGGCGTGCGCTATTCACTACAGAATCCCCGCACCTATGTGCAGAGCAACCTGGTCGGCTTCGTCAACATTCTCGAAGGCTGCCGGTATGGCGGTGTCGAACATCTGGTCTATGCCTCGTCCAGCTCGGTCTATGGCGCCAACCGCAAGCTGCCGTTCGCGGTCGAAGATGCGGTCGATCATCCGGTCAGCCTGTATGCCGCCAGCAAGAAGGCGAACGAGCTGATGGCGCATACTTACAGCCATCTGTATGGCCTGCCGACCACCGGCCTGCGTTTCTTCACCGTATACGGACCGTGGGGTCGACCGGACATGGCGCCGATACTGTTCGCCGACCGGATCAGCCGCGGCGAGCCGATCGATGTGTTCAACCACGGTCACCACAGCCGCGACTTCACCTATATCGACGACATCGTCGAGGGCGTGATCCGCGCGCTCGATCATCCGGCCGCGCCCGATCCGGACTACGACGCCGAGGCGCCGAATCCGGGCACGTCGAACGCGCCGTACCGCGTCTACAACCTCGGCAACGACCAACCCGTGCAGCTGCTGCGCTTTATCGCGCTGCTGGAGCAGAACCTCGGCCGCAGCGTCGAGAAACGCCTGCTGCCGATGCAGCCCGGTGACGTGCCCGATACCTGGGCGGACGTCTCCGCGCTACGTCGCGATGTTGGCTATGCACCAGGCACACCCATCGAGCAGGGGGTGGAAAAATTCGTGGTGTGGTATCGCGACTACTACGGACGGCGTTGAGCAAGCCTCAGAACGGCTTGGCAATCACCAGAAAGATCACCACAAGCAGCAACAGCACCGGCAGTTCATTGAGCCAACGCAAAGCCCGCGACGACGGCAACGTACCGCCCGCAGCCTTGCGCCTGAGCAGACGACCACACCCGATGAAATACGCCAGCAGCACGGCGACCAGGGTGAGCTTGGCGTCGATCCAGTGCATGCCTGCCGCCATGTTCGGCAGCGCCTGCGGAAACACCCGCCAGCCCTGCCACAGCGTCAGCCCGAACAGGAACGCGAGGCCGAACATGTTGTGGCCGAACTTGTACAGCCGCCGCCCCATCAGCTGGAGCCGCGCCTGCACGGCCGGTTCGTTGGCGGTCTCGGCCAAATTCACCAGGATGCGCGGCAGATAGAACACCGTGGCCATCCAGGCGATGACGAACAGCAGATGCAGGGACTTGATCAACAGATAGGTCACGACAAGAATCACCGGCAGGCGCTGCGACACGCAGCGATCACGATGATAACGCGCGTCTGCCGGAGCATGCCGACGCTGCGGCGTTCAGTCCCGTGCCGGCCCGATCCTCTCCAGCAACGCCCTCAGCAGACGCTCCTGCTGTGCCGCATCGAGCGGCGCATTGTGGCGATCGGTCAGCTGGAAGAAATCCTCCACACGCTCGCCGAACGTGGCGATACGCGCATCGTGCACGCGCACTTCGGTGTTCAGCATGACCTGCGCCACCGCGGCCAGCAGGCCTGGGCGATCGGTGCCGATCAGCGCCAGCTGAGTGCGATCACCGGCCGCGTGGAAACTGATCTGCGGGGTCATCTGGAAATGCTTCTGATGGCGTGACATGCCGCGTTTGCTCGGCTGTACCCCGGCGGATTGCGTCAACGCGCGTTGCAGCCTTTGCTGCAGCTCTTCCGCTCGCACTGAACTGACTGGTTGCTGGCTGTCCGCGTCCAGCAGCAAAAACGTATCCAGCGCCATGCCGGTCGGCGAGCTGAGGACGCGCGACTCCATCACCGAGAAACGCAGACGATCCAGCACCGCCGTGACGGTGGCGAACAGACCGTCGCGATCGGGCGTGTAAACAAACAGCTCGGTGCTGCCGCGCACCGAAAGCGGATGCACTGCGACCAGTGGCAGCACTCCATTCGCACGCAAGATCACAGCGGTCTGCCAGGCGATCTGTTCGGGCCGGTGGCGCAGGAAGCTGAGTTGCGGGAAGTCCGCCCAGATCCGCACGACATCGGCCTCGGCGTAACCCCCGTTCATCAGCAGGGCCAGCGCATATTCGGAACATTCGTGCACGCGCACGCCGATGTCGCGCGGCAGCTCCACGTCGCTGCGCAGGGCGTAACGAGTGGATACGCACAGGTCGGACAGCAACCGGTCCTTCCAGCCATTCCATAGCCGCGGACTGGTGCCGATAATGTCGGCAATGGTCAACAGGTATAGCTGACCGAGCCGCTCGCGCTCGCCGACCAGTTCCGCAAACGTGTGCACCACGTCCGGGTCGGTGATGTCCTGACGTTGCGCGGTGGT
>DASZCB010000255.1:0-3809 GCA_035943575.1 Rhodanobacter sp.
TGACCTTGTAACGCGCACTGGCCGCCTGATTCAGGCCCTTGCCGAGCAGGCCCTGCACGGCGAAGCCGGCCGCCGCGCCGATCGGACCGCCCACCACCGCGCCGACCAGCGGCAGGCTGTTGCCGACGTGCGGCACTACCACCATCTGCTGGTCGAAATCCTTGGCGCGCAAGCCGGTGCGCCCGGTGAAACTGATGTTCGCCGCCGGACCGGCAATCAACAGGTTGTCGGTGGTGGCGTTGCCGTTGGCCAGATGAAAGTCGCCGGCTATCGAGTCGAACGCCAACCCCTTGCCGAATACGTCGCCGAAATCCAGGGTGAGCCGGCGCGGCAATTCGGCCAGCGCAACCAACCCGAGCAGGCGCCCGACCCCCGGCGATGAGGCTTCGGGAATGCGGCCGTCATTGACGTGGATGCTGAGGATGCCGTCCGTCGTGGCCAGCGATAGCGCACTGGGCGCACCGGGCCAGCTGCCGTCGAGCTGGTCGCGCGTCTTGCCGCCATTGACCAGCCCGTCAAAACCGAACGCACCCATCATCGCGCCGAGATCTTCGGCCGCAAAATTGATCCGCATATGGGTATGGCTGTTGCTGGCACTGCCGTTCCAGTCGCCGCTGGCGTTGATCTGCACGCGGCTGGACAGCGTGCGCAGCTGTTCGATGTGCAGACCGGCCGTGGTCGGCCAGGTTTCCAGCCGGGCTTCGCCGAGTTTCGAATCACCCAGGCGCAGGTCACCAATCCACAAATGGAATGGTGGCAGCGCAGCCGGGTTGATGCCGGTATTGGCGGGGTCGACCGCCGGCACGGTTGGGGTGGTGCTGGCGTCAGCTGCGGCCTTGCTCGCCTGACTGGCCACTGCCGTGGCCGGATCTTTCGGCCAGTACAGCCGTTGCAATCGTGCGGTGACACCGCGCCTGTCCAGCTCGCGGGTCGGCACGCTGAAATTGCCCGCCATCGAGGCACCATCCACATCCACACTCAGCGCATCGGGCTGCGGCGTGGCGTGCAGCCTCAGTGGCCCCATCGGATGGCTGAACCAGCCGGCTTGGTCGGTGCTGACGTCGATGCTCTCCAGACCCGGGCCATTGCCGCCGCTGCCGGCCACGGCATGCTGCACCCAGCCGGTGATGTCGAGTTGGCTGGCATGGCCGCGGATGCGCAGATCCCGTGCCGGCAGCGTCTCCGGCATCTGGTTGCCGAACGCCAACGTAGCCGCCAGTGGCCGCTGCGTGCCGTCGGACAGGCGCAGATAGCCGCGCATCACATCGCCAAGTGCTTCCCGAAGATCGCTGCCGTTGACCGGCAAGCTCATCGTCACGTGCAGTGGCAGGCTGGTTGCTGCCGGCTTGTCCAGCGGCGCCGGCAGGCCCAGCGCGATCCCGCGCAATGGCGAGTCGATACGCAGGGTTTGCGCCAGCGCATCACTGCCCGGCGCGTGCGCGATCGTGAAACCGATGTCGAAGTCGCTGCGCCCATCGGCGAGCTGGCCCAGCCAGTTCAGCGAGGGATAGTCCTGCACCAGCTCGGTCATGCTGTAGTTGCCCTGCAGCTTCGCCGACAGCACGGTGGCCGGATCGCTATTAGCCGCCGCAATGCTCAGTTGCAGTTTGGACGGCTGACCGCGAAAGCTCGCGTCCAACGGGCCGGCCTGCATGCCGTGCGCATCGAAGCGCAGCGGACCGTTGAGCTTGTCGAGCCGGAGGTTCCAATCCGGCGCGCTGAGGTCGGCGTCCTTCAGCTGGGCGGTGCCGTCCAGTTGGGCGTCCTCGGCCTTCTTCAGCGGCAGGCTCAGATGAAATGCGAACGTGCCGCTACCACCCAGATTCAGCTTGGCCAGCGTATCTGCCTCTCGCATGGCGATCGGGCTCTTGCGCGCGAACTCCATCAAGCTGGCGCCGCTGCCATTGCCCTGCACGTTGAGATCCAGCACGCCGTCGGCGAAATCCGGGATCAACGCCACCGCCTTGTCCGTCTTCACGCCGAGCGACTGGCCGCCGCTGGCTTCGATCAGCATGCCGTTGTTGACGAAGCTGGCCACCGCGCTGACACCTTCGGCGCGCGGCCACTCCTTGCCGTAGTCGAGGGTCAGGTTGCTGATGACCGCGCGTGCCTCGAAGCGCCCTTCGTTATGGCGGAACGGCCAGTCGGCAAGATCTCCGCGCACCAGCACCTGCGACTGGTCGAGGCTGCCGACGACCAGCGCCCGATCCAGCCACGCGATAGTGCCGGGCGACATCGAACCGATCGGCCAGAACAGCTTGGCCGCGGCCACATCGGCATGATCCAGCGTGGCATACAAATCCATGAACGGAGCACCGCCCTGCGCCGGCAAAACCACCTCGCCACGCGCCTGGCCGGCGTAACCGGTGCCGGCAAAATCCAGCGTATCGACGTCGATATGCCAGTCGCCGTCCTGCGGCCAGAACGCCAGCGTGCCGGCTATTTTCGACAGCACGAAAGGCTGGCGGAACTCGTGCGGAAATTGCAGCGTGGTGGGCTGGGCCGGCAGCTCCAGCGACAGCGCCTCGGCGTCACCACGCAACTCGCCGTGCAGGCCGCTCAGGCCCGGCAATCTGCCGACCGCGTCGATGCCCAGATTGTTGAACGCCACCTCGATGGCCTGCACTCCATCGGCACGATTCCAGTGCAGCGCGACCTGGCTCAACTCGCCGCGCGGATGGCCGCCGCCCAACCACTGCGCCAACGCCGACGACAGATCCGGCTTCAACGCCAGCCATGGCAGCAGCGGCGCCAGTTGCAGCTTGCGTGCGGCAACGCCAGCGCTGGCCTGCGCACCGCCGGGCTGATGCAGGCTCAGCGCCAGAGCGCTGCCGTCGTCGCCAGCCCAGCGCACATCGTAACCATCGCCACTCTGGCGCACACCGGCCAATCCGTGCAGGGCCGCCACGCTGGCGATACCGCCGGTCGGCGCGGTCACCGTCAGCGTATCCAGGTCGAAGCGGATCAGGCTGCTGGTCAGCGTGCCCTTGCGCCAGTCCAGCCATGCGCTCAACTGACCATGGCCTTGATTGGCCGTATAGCCGCCCGGATCGATGCCGTTCAGCAACGGTTTCAGATCGACATCATCGACACCGACCCACACCTGGCCGGCGCGACCGTCTTCGCGAAAGCGACCGGCCGTATGCACAGCGGCATTCACGCCACTGCGCTGCAGCACGCCGCCGAAGCGGATCTGGCCACCCTGATGACTCAGACGCAATTGCCTGGACAGCAAGGTGTACTGCTTATGCAGCGTGGCGTCGGTGACCACCACGCGCAGATCCTCCAGCCACAGATCCACGGAAATACGGCCCAGCGACAGCGGCTGCCGATCGCCGCCTCCGGCGACGCCGATGCCGTTGACGTGCCAGCCGGCGGCATCGTGCAGCAGATCCAGCTGCAGACCGCGCACATACAAGTTGAGCAGGTGCCGCGACGGCAACAGCCAGCCGCCGAAATCGAACTTCAGTTCGGACTCGGGCAACTGCAACGCGGCGCCGGTCTCTCCCGCCGCCGCACCGACAGTCACACCGTGCATCACGAACAGCGGGCCGGATGGTGTCCAGCGCCCTTCCATCGAGGCAAAGCTGACCGGTCGCTGCAGCCGCTGGCTGAGTTGCGCGGCCACCCACGCCGGATGCCGCGCCAGCAACGGCAACAGCAACTGGGTCACCGCTACCAGCACGGCCAGCAGAATCACCGTCACCCCGGCCGTCCAGCCCAGCGCGCGGGCACAACGATGCAGCCGTCGTTGCCACAGTACGTTCACGCGCGACGGCCCCACTCGGATTTACAGCAGCCGGATTTAC
>DASZCB010000256.1:0-3314 GCA_035943575.1 Rhodanobacter sp.
CAGCACCTCGCCGAACAGTGCGCGCGGCAACGGCAGACCGAACATTCGCGCCCCACGTAGTTGCCAGTCGATGGCTACGCCATCGCGATGCAGCTCGAAGTGGAGTGTGATGGGGCCGAGCCGTTCGCGCAGCAAGGCAGCGTTGGTCATGCGATCGAGTACCGAGCGCATCTGCTCGTGTGCGAAGCGGCGCGTCCAGGTTTCACGTGTGCCACGACGCTCGATCGTCACTTCCAGTGCCTGCTGCAGGCCGGGCTCAGGCAGCCCCAGCAGGGCCCGCAACCAGCGTGCGGGCAGGTTCGTAGCGCCCTCCACGTCGGCCATGCCCCGCGCCATCACGCGTGGTGCGTCGCCATGCATCTGCTGTACGGATAGGGCTAACTGGCGCCAGTGCTCGCCGAGCAGGCCGGGGAACAAGGCCGGGTTCGAGGTCATCATAGGATGATGCAGGGGCGCCGCGCTGGCGGCAAGCGTGCAAAAGAAAACCCGCCACGAGGGCGGGTCTTCCTGGAGGCTGGATATCCGCTTCGCTATTGCAAAGCGATCCCGGCCTGCGCCGGGATGACGTTCCGGCGAAGCCGCTCGTGCCAAGCACGAGCGGGCCGTCACATCACTTGATCTTGCCTTCCTTGTAGATCACGTGCTTGCGCACGACCGGATCGTATTTCTTGAACTCGAACTTTTCCGGCGTGTTCTTCTTGTTCTTCTGCGTGGTGTAGAAGTGGCCGGTGCCGGCCGAGGAGATCATGCGGATCTTGTCTTGGGTCTTGTTTGCCATGATTTAATCCTCAGACCTTGTCGCCGCGGGCACGCATCTCGGCAATCACGGCTTCGATGCCATTCTTGTCGATCGTGCGCAAGGCGTTGTTGGACACACGCAGCTTGATCCAGCGATTCTCGCTGGCGACCCAGAAGCGACGCTCATGCAGGTTCGGCAACCAGCGGCGACGGGTACGGTTGTTGGCGTGCGAGACGTTGTTGCCGCTCTGCACACCCTTACCGGTGACTTGACATACACGGGCCATGACGACCTCCGTTGAATGACTTCAGAAGCCGTGGCTTTGAAAGTCGGTAAACACCCGTTAGCCAGGGTGACATCGGCCCAGCGGCGCTGTGCGCCACGCGATGCTGGAGGTTGTTGCCACGCATGATCGTGAGGTCCGTACCGCGTGACGGACTACCCGGAAACACCGGGTCGATCGAGGCGAGCCGCGTATTCTCGCAGAAAAACAAGGCTATGCGCAATCTGTCCCGTTCTGCCGGGCGCCGCTCGGCGTGCGTGTGGAGGGGATGTATGGAACAATCGACCTCTTTTTCGACACGACCCAAGACCCGAGGAACATCCCGATGGCGCAAGAGATCACCAACGACCAGGCCAACGGCCAGGCCAGTCAGCCGCAGCTGGTGATGCAGAAGATCTACGTGAAGGATGTTTCCTTCGAGGCGCCGAATGCGCCGCAGATCTTCCAGGATATCGACGAGAAGGATCAGCCGCAGGTACAGCTGAACCTCGGTCAGAAGGCCACCGACCTGGGCAACAACCTGTACGAAGTGGTGCTCAGCCTCACTCTGACCTGCACGGTCGGTCAGCGCACCGCCTATCTGGCCGAAGTGGAGCAGGCCGGCCTGTTCGGCATTGCCGGCTTCAACGAGATGGACCACGCCGGCATCATCGGCAGCTATTGCCCGAACCTGCTGTTTCCGTACGCCCGTCAGGTGATCTCCTCGCTGGTGCTGGAGGGTGGGTTCCCGCCGTTCCTGCTGCAACCAATCAATTTCGACGCGTTGTTCGCCGAACAGCAACGCCGCATGATGGGCGGCGACGAGGCCCCGGCCACGCTCAACAGCTGAGTCGACTCATGGCTGAAAACCCGATGCTGACCGTTCTCGGTGCCGGCTCCTGGGGCACCGCGTTGGCGGCGCTGACGGCACGCAACGGGGTGCCGACCCGCCTGTGGGGGCGTGACCGTGCGGCGTTGGCGGCGATGGCGAGTAGCCATTGCAACCAGCGCTACCTGCCCGATATCGAACTGCCTGCGGAACTGGTCTACGAAGGCGATCTGGCTGCCGCCGTGCGCGGTACCGGGATCGTGCTGATCGTGGTGCCCAGTCATGCGTTCGCCGCGATGCTGACCGAACTGGCGCCGCTGCTCGGCGCCGGCACCGCGATCGCGTGGGCGACCAAGGGTTTCGAGCCGGGCACCGGCCGTTTCCTGCACGAGCTGGTGGCCGAGCAACTGCCCGGCCGTGCCGCGGCAGTGGTCACCGGTCCGTCGTTCGCGCGCGAAGTGGCGGCTGGTTTGCCAAGCGCGGTCACCGTGCACTCGGACGACGAGGCCTTCGCGCAACAGCTCGCCAGTCTGCTTCACGCGCCGAACCTGCGCGCGTATTCCGGCAGCGACGTGCTCGGTGCCGAGCTCGGTGGTGCGATGAAGAATGTGCTGGCGGTCGCCACCGGCATCGCCGACGGCATGCAGCTGGGTCTGAACGCCCGCGCCGGCCTGATCACCCGCGGCATGAATGAGATGCTGCGCCTGGGCGTGGCGCTCGGTGCGCGACCGGAAACGCTGATCGGCCTGTCCGGCCTCGGCGATCTGGTGCTGACCTGCACCGGCGACCTGTCGCGCAACCGCCGGCTTGGTCTCGCGCTAGGTCGCGGTGTGGCCATCGACGAGGCGGTGCGACAGATCGGTCAGGTGGTGGAGAGCATCCTCACTGCCGACGAAGTGGCGCGGCTGGCCGACAAGCATGGGCTGGACCTGCCGATCAGCGCCGGCGTGCGTGCTGTGTTGCACGGCGAGGTCACTCCGGTCGATGGACTCAAGGCGCTGATGGCGCGCGAACAGAAGCCGGAATATCCGCAAGGCCTGTTCGGCACCGCCTGAGCCATCCCGACCGCGCGGCGCGGCTTCACAAATCCGCACACAACGACGGTCGCATCCTCCCTCTGCGCTGCTAAGCTCAACGTTTTGGTTGTCGCCACGGATCGCATGCGCATGCAGCAACCGGACGAGAAACAGCACGTCGCCATGTCGCCTGTCGGCGAAGACGAAGCCTTGCCACAGGTATGGCGACGGCTGCTCGCTGCGCCGAAGCCTGCGGCGGTGGACGATCACGGTGTGCTCGGTTTCTTTCTGGAAGTGATGCCGGAGGACGGCGCCGCGTTTGCGCGACTCGATGTGGCGCCGGTACTGCTGGCGGTGGCCGAACATGGCCGCTACGCGCGGCCGGTGCCGCTGGACAGCCGGCATCTGGCGCAGTCTCCGCTGCAGCCGCACGAACAACGGCTCGCTGCCACCATGCTCGGATTGCCG
>DASZCB010000257.1:0-8448 GCA_035943575.1 Rhodanobacter sp.
CATGCAGCGGCTGCACGAACTGGATGCGTTGATGTCCGCGCGGCTGACCGAGGCGCGGGCCACCGGTGGCGTGCTGCGGCATGTCGCCAGCCTCGATCGCCAAGGCCGCGCCCGCGTGAAGCTGATCGTCCTGCCGGCGAAACACCCGTTCGCGCATACCCGGCTGACCGACAATGTGGTGCAGTTCACCAGCCGCCGTTACTGCGACAATCCACTTCTCGTGCAAGGCCCCGGCGCCGGCCCCGAAGTGACCGCTGCCGGCGTGTTCACCGACTTGCTGCGTATCGCCGAATCGCTGGAGGCGCGCGCATGAACTCTTCATTGCTGGAACCTGTCATGGCTTCACCGCGTCGCCCGAAACCTCCGCAAGTCGCCTGCGCCTTCGCACCCGCCAGCGTCGGCAACGTGGGCGTTGGCTTCGATCTGCTCGGCCACAGCGTGAGCGGCGCCGGCGATCGTGCCGAAGTGCGCCGCATCGACGAGCCGGTGGTGCGTATCGCGGCGATACGCGGCTGCGTCACCGGACTGCCGACCGATCCGCGCCAGAACACCGCCGGCATGGCGCTGCTGTCGCTGCGCAAGGCGCTTGGCCTGCAACACGGTTTCGAACTGACCTTGCACAAGGGCATCGCGCTGGGTTCGGGCATGGGCGGGTCGGCCGCGTCGTGCGTGGCCGCGCTGGTGGCCGCCAACGCGTTGCTGGCGCAGCCGTTGCCGCGCGAGTCGCTGTACGGCTTCGCGCTGGACGGCGAAGCGGTGGCCAGCGGCAGCCGGCATGGCGACAACCTCGGCTCGATGCTGCTCGGCGGTCTGGTGCTGGCCACCCACGAACGCCTGCTGCGTATCCCGGTGCCGGCTGACTGGCATTGCGCGCTGGTGCATCCACACGTCGTTCTGGAGACGCGCAAGGCGCGCGCGGCACTGGCCGGCCACTACGAACTCGGCGAGTTCGTCGCGCAAAGCTCGAACCTCGCCCTGGTGCTGGCCGGCTGCTACCGCGGCGACGCGGCGTTGGTGCGCGAAGGCCTGAAGGATGTCCTGGTGGAGCCGCGCCGCGCACCGTTGATCCCGAACTTCGCGCGGGTGAAGCAGGCCGCGCTGGATCATCAAGCGTTGGGTTCCAGCATCTCCGGTGCGGGCCCCAGCGTGTTCGGCTGGTACGACAACCGCCGCGATGCTGAAGCAGCCTCCGTCGCGATGCAGGCCGCGTTCGCCGAAACCGGGCTGGACAGCGATGCCTGGGTCTCGCCGATCGACGGACCGTCAGCCGCGTTGACTTCCTCTATCGACGAGGCCTCACTGTGAACGCGGTTCTCGTAGGAGCGCACCCTGTGCGCGATCAACTTCGCCCCAAACCTTTCGCGCACAGGGTGCGCTCCTACAACGGCGGACGAATCGGATGTCTGGGGCAGCCATGAGCGAACCATCGCGCTTTCACAGCACCCGCAGCAGCAGCCCGACCGTGCCGATCAGTCAGGCGATCGCCGCCGGACTGGCACCCGATGGCGGCCTGTACGTACCTGAAGCGTTGCCGTCGATCGACCCGGCCGCGTTCGATCCGCACGGCTCGCTGGCCGACACCGCCACCACCTTGCTGGCGCCGTTCTTTGCCGGTGATCCGCTGGCTGACGAGTTGGCCGCGATCTGCGCCGAGGCGTTTACGTTCGACGCGCCGCTGCGCGCACTTCCGGCGCATCCGGGCGCGCTGATGCTGGAGCTGTTCCATGGCCCCACCTCGGCATTCAAGGATTTCGGCGCACGCTTCCTCGCCGCCTGCCTGCGCCGACTTCCGCGCGCCGGTGCACGGCCGTTGACCATCCTGGTCGCCACCTCCGGCGACACTGGTGCGGCGGTGGCGGCGGCGTTCCATCGCCAGCCGAACGTACGCGTGGTGATCCTGTATCCCGACGGGCTGGTCTCGCCGCGTCAGGCCCACCAGCTTGGCTGCTTCGGCGACAACGTCAGCGCGCTGCGCGTGAGCGGCCGCTTCGACGACTGCCAGCGCATGGTCAAGGCCGCGCTCAACGACAGCAGCTTGCAGGCGCAACTGCCGCTGTCCTCGGCCAACAGCATCAGCCTTGGTCGCCTGCTGCCGCAGATGAGCTACTACGCGCATGCGGCACTGGGCTGGTGGCAGGAACACGGCACACCGCTGAATTTCATCGTGCCCACTGGCAACCTGGGCAACGCGCTGGCCTGTCTGTGGGTGCGCGAGCTGGGTCTGCCGATCAGCAGCGTGCGACTGGCCTGCAACGCCAACGCCACCCTGCCCGACTATTTCGCCGGCGCCGATTACACGCCGCGTGAAGCGGTCGCCACGCTGGCGAATGCGATGGACGTGGGTGCGCCGAGCAACTTCGAACGTCTGCGCTGGACGTTCCCCAGCGAAGATCGCCTGCGCGGTTTGCTGCAGGCACATAGCGTCGACGATGCAGCCATCCGCGACACCATCGCCAGCCACGCGCACAAACACGGCGAGGTGTTCTGCCCGCACACCGCCACCGCGATGCATCAGCTTGATCACCTGCGCGAGGCAGGCGATCGCTCGCCATGGGCAGTGGTCGCGACCGCGCATCCGGCCAAGTTCGAGAGCGTGGTGGAGCCGTTGATAGGTCGGCCGCTGGCGGTGCCCCCCGCACTCGCCGCGATGCTGGCGCGTCCGGCCAGTGCCGAACCACTATCTGCAAATGACGATGCGCTCGGAACCTGGCTATCAAGCCATTAGCAGGACACGAGCAGATCGAACCGATTCAGAGCATACCCGGCTATGCAAACCGACGGCAGCACAAGCCGCTCTGACAGCTTTCGCGACTTGTATGCGTGGAAGGCTCCTACTGGCGATTGATGAAGCACTACTTCGCTTTTTCCAGTGATATCTGCTTCTGCGCCAGTACCAGCTTTTCCAATACGGTCCGGTCGACGCACGTGATCTGGGCGACCTCGCCGAATGTCAGCCGGCTGAGCCTTGTCTGCGTGATCTGGGCCATCAGCAGGCTGGTGATCTCCGTCTGCGTCAGACGCAGTTGCAATGTGATCAGCGGTTCATCCACGACCAGCTCCTTTCCATGGCCACGTCCAGCCTCCCTGATACAACGCCAACAGCTGCTTCCAGCTTCATGTCGGGGAGCCCGACAAACTGTGGCGTGCCGCCCATATTCACCACTCAAGATTGCCATTGTCAACCATTTCAACTTGGATCTATGACGTACTGCGGGTGCAACACTCGGCAGGCACATGAGCCCCAAAGCATCCGCTTCCAACCATTTTGGGCACCGCCTACAGCAGGCGCTCGACCGCACCATGATTCCTCCCGGTCGACAGCGCACGACGGCGCTGGCCAACTACTACGCCATCGCCCGCGAGACGGCGCGACTGTGGCTGGCTGGCCGTGCCACACCCGAACTCGGCCGCCTGATCGAGATCGCCGACGATTGCCGGGTCAGCCTGAACTGGCTGGCGACGGGACGCGGTTCGATGGTGGCGCCGCCGTCCCTCGGCGAGGAAGCGAAGAGCTACGAGGTGCTGAGCCCGGACGAGCAGAAGATGCTCAAGGCCGTCCGCAAGCTCTCGGTCAAGCGTCGTCAGGGCCTACTGGCCCTGCTCGATGCGCGTGACTGAGGCGGAAGCGACAACGTACCTTCGCGCACGGCACAATTTCGCTGCATAAAACCACGCGAACCTCGCGAGCCCGCAGAGCGGCATGAATGCTTGGACGGCTAGCCGTCCAAACCGCATCCGGCTTGCTTAGAAGTTCTTTTCATATAAAAACAGTTGACAGCCTTGCATGGCCTGCCTTAGGGTCAACGACATGTCGCAGCGCAACAGCCACCGCAGCATCACCGAAAACAACCGTCTCGCGATGGTTGCCGGTCTGCTGCAGGTTCGCGGCACGCTCCTTCTTGCCCTCGTACTCGTACTCCTTATTACCAACGGAGGTGCGGGCTGAGGGCATGTGTCCAGGTAACTAAGCAATAACCTGAAGACTCCCAAAGAACCCCGCACCGGCAACGGCGCGGGGTTTTTTGTTGCCCTCGGCTCGCATCAGCGGAGCCAGCGATGAACCCCGAATCACCAGTAACAGCAGCAACATTCGGCAGCGTCCCCGCTGCCGACGATCGCGTACGCATCTTCGACACCACCTTGCGCGATGGCGAGCAGGCACCCGGTTTCTCGATGGACCGGCGTACGAAATTGCGCATCGCACAAGCGCTCGAAGCACTCGGTGTCGATGTGCTGGAAGCGGGTTTCCCGCAGGCGTCGCCAGATGATTTCGCCGCGGTGGCCGAAATCGCGCGCACGCTGAAGACCACTACGGTGTGCGCGCTGGCGCGTTGCCAGAACGGCGACATCGACAGCGCCGCACGCGCGCTGGAACAGGCGCGGCATGCACGCATCCATGTGTTCCTGTCGACCAGCCCGCTGCACCGCGAGCACAAGCTGGGCATGAGCAAGGCGCAGGTGGTCGATGCCGCGGTAGCTGCGGTGGAACGTGCCCGCGGGCTATGCCACGAGGTGGAGTTTTCCGCCGAGGATGCGCTGCGCACCGAGCCCGAGTTTCTCGTCGAGGTGTTCAGCGCGGTCGTTGCCGCCGGCGCCACGACGCTGAATGCGCCGGACACGGTGGGCTACACCACGCCGGCCGAGATCGTCGAACTGTTCACCTACCTGCGCCGGCATGTGCGCGATGCACACAAGGTGATCTTTTCCAGCCACTGCCACGACGACCTGGGCATGGCGGTAGCCAACAGCCTGGCTGCGGTAAGCGCTGGCGCGCGCCAGGTGGAATGCACGATCAACGGTATCGGCGAGCGCGCCGGCAATGCCGCTCTGGAGGAGGTCGTGATGGCGTTGAAGGTGCGCGCGCCGCATTTCGGCGTCGGCACGCGCATCGACACGCGCCGGCTGTATCCCACCTCGCGCCTGCTGACCCAGCTGACCGGGCAGGCGGTGCAGCGCAACAAGGCGATCGTGGGCGACAACGCGTTTGCGCATGAGTCGGGCATCCACCAGCACGGCATGCTCAAGCATCGCGGCACCTACGAAATCATGCGCCCGCAGGATATCGGCATCGCCGAGACGCGGCTGGTGCTGGGCAAGCACTCCGGCCGCGCTGCACTGCGCCAGCGCCTGGAAATCCTGGGGCACACACCGGACGACGCGGCACTCGACGTGATCTTCGCGCGCTTCAAGACGCTGGCCGACAAGAAGCGTGAAGTGCACGACGAGGACCTGGAGGCGATCGCGCTGGGCCTGGATCCGGATGCCGCCGGTCCGTGGCGCTTGGTGCATTTGAACACCAGCACACACCTGAGCGGCAGCGCCTCGGCCTCGGTGAAGTTGCGCCACGACGACGGCCGTGAAGCCGGCGAAGCGGCGATCGGCGACGGCCCGGTCGATGCCGTGCTGCGCGCGATCGAGCGCGCCACCGGCAACGCGCTGCAGCTGACCGATTTCCAGGTGCGCGCGGTGAGCGAAGGCGGCGATGCCCAAGGCCAGGCCCAGCTCACTGCCCGCCACGCCGCTCGCGAATGGCGCGGTCATGGCGTCAGCACCGACATCGTCGAGGCCACCGCGCTGGCCGCGCTGGCCATCGTCAACCGCATCGAACGACAGACGCCGGCCGCAACGCCGGTCGCCGTCGCCAACCTGTAATCCTCCGGGGAGCCTTCATGAGCAACACGCCCTTCCTCTGGCACAACGGCCGCATCAAGCCCTGGGCCGACGCCAGCGTTCATGTCAGCACGCATGCCCTGCATTACGGCTCCTCGGTGTTCGAGGGCGAGCGTGTCTACGCCACGCCGCAGGGTCCCGCGTATTTCCGGCTGGCCGAGCACACACGTCGGCTGTTCGAGTCCGCCGCGATCTACGAGATCGAGATCGGCTACAGCGAGGACGAGATCAACGCCGCCTGCGTCGAACTGATCCGTGCCAACGCGATGCGCTCGGCCTATGTGCGGCCGATCATGTTCCGCGGCGCCGGTGGCCTGGGCGTGTTGCCGCAAGATGGGGCACCGGTCGAGGTGGCGATCATGGCGCTGGACTGGGGCGCGTATCTGGGCGATGCGGTGGAAAAAGGCGCCGACGTGTGCGTGTCCTCGTGGCATCGTCCCGCGCCGAACACCTTGCCGAGCTGGGCCAAGGCCGGCGGCAATTACCTCAGCAGCCAATTGATCGGTCTGGAAGCGCGCCGTGGCGGTTACGACGAAGGCATCGCGCTGGGCCACAACGGCCTGCTCAGCGAAGGCGCCGGTGAGAACCTGTTTCTGGTCAAGCGCGGTCGCCTGCTCACACCACCTTCGAGCGCTGGCATCCTCGCCGGCATCACCCGCGACAGCGTGCTCACGCTGGCCGCCGATCTCGGCATCACGGTGGAAGAGCGCGACCTGCCGCGCGAGGCGCTATACACCGCCGACGAAGTGTTCATGACCGGCACTGCCGCCGAGATCACGCCGGTGCGTTCGGTCGATCGCAAAGTCATCGGCGCAGGTGCGCCAGGCCCGATCACGAAGCAACTGCAGCAGGCGTTCTTCGGCCTGTTCGACGGCCGCACCGAAGACCGCTGGGGCTGGCTGAAGTACGTCGGTGCGGTCGTCCCTGACCGCGAGCTGCTGCTTGCTGATTCAAGCGCTCACGAACGAGCGCATAAACAAATGGAGATTCCGGCGTGACCGCAAAAACCCTGTTCGAAAAAGTATGGGACGCGCATGTCGTCGTACCCGAAACCACCGACACACCGGCGGTGCTCTATGTCGACCTGCATCTGGTGCATGAAGTGACTTCACCGCAGGCGTTCAGCGAATTGCGCGAGCGCGGACTGTCGCTGCGCCGCCCCGACCGCATGTTGGCCACGCTGGATCATTCCACTCCAACCTTGCCGACGAATGCCGACGGCACCCGTCCGTATGCGAACGCCGAGGCGCAGGCACAGGTCGCCCAGCTGGAAACGAATTGCCGCGAGTTCGGCGTCGAGCTGCATGGCTGGGATAGTGCTGACCGCGGCATCGTGCATGTGATCGGGCCCGAGCTTGGCGCCACCCAGCCCGGCATGACCATCGTCTGCGGCGACAGCCACACCTCCACCCACGGTGCCTTCGGTGCGCTGGCGTTCGGCATCGGCACCACCGAGGTCGGTCACGTGATGGCGACGCAGTGCCTGCTGCAACGCAAGCCGAAGACCATGGCGGTGCATGTGGATGGCCGCTTGCCGCAAGGTGTCGGGGCGAAGGATCTGATCCTGCACATCATCGGTACGATCGGCGTCGATGGCGGCACCGGCTACGTGCTCGAGTACCGCGGCGCGGCGATCGAGGCGCTGTCGATGGACGAGCGCATGACGGTCTGCAACATGTCGATCGAGGCCGGCGCGCGCGCCGGCCTGATCGCGCCGGACGACACCACCTTCGCGTGGCTGAAGGGACGTCCGCGTGTGCCGCAGGGTGCTGCGTGGAATGCCGCCGTGGAGCGCTGGCGTGCCTTGCGCAGCGATGACGGCGCAACCTACGACCACGAAGTGCGCATCGACGCCGGTGCGGTGAAGCCCACCGTCACCTACGGCACCCATCCGGGCATGGCGATCGCGATGGATGCGCCGGTGCCGGCCGCCACCAATGCGCAGGAACGTCGTGCACTCGACTACATGAAGAGCGAAGCCGGCAAACCGATGCAGGGCACACCGGTCGACGTGGTGTTCGTCGGTAGCTGCACCAACTCGCGGCTGTCCGACCTGCGCGAGGCGGCCAACGTGCTGCGTGGTCGCCGCGTCGCCGACGGCGTGCGCATGCTGGTGGTGCCCGGCTCCGAGGCAGTGCGCCGCGACGCCGAGCGCGAAGGCCTGCATCAGGTGTTCACTGCCGCCGGCGCCGAGTGGCGTGTGCCGGGCTGCTCGATGTGCATCGCGATGAACGGCGATCTGGCGCAGCCGGGCCAGCTCGTGGTGAGTACCTCCAACCGCAACTTCGAAGGCCGCCAGGGCAAGGGCGCGCGCACCGTATTGGCCAGCCCGGCCACCGCGGCCGCATCCGCACTGGCCGGCCGCATTGCCGATCCGCGCGAGTACTCCACGCTCGACAACCGCAGGCAGGAGCAAGCCGCATGAAGCCCATCACCCGAATCCACTCGCGCACCGCCGTGCTGGCCGACGAGAACATCGACACCGACCGCATCATTCCGGCGCGTTTCCTTACCACCACCACCCACGCAGGGTTGGGCAAGCTGTGCTTCCACGACTGGCGCTATCAGGCCGACGGTAGCGACAACCCGGCCTTCCCGTTGAATCAGCCGCAAGCGCAGGGCTGCTCGATCCTGGTCGCCGGCCACAACTTCGGCTGCGGCTCCTCACGCGAACACGCGCCGTGGGCCTTGCTCGACTACGGCGTGCAAGCGGTGCTGTGCAGCGAGATTGCAGACATTTTCCGCGGCAACGCGCTGAAGAACGGCTTGCTGGCGATC